>NZ_CAKJTP010000015.1:16802-35150 GCF_917627335.1 Protofrankia sp. CiT1
ACCGTCCTGCCACACTCCGTCGTCACGCGTGAACCGACCGCTGTTGCCCTGATTCATATGGACGTCATGGACGCCATTACCCGGGGAGAAGCCGAACACCTTGTCCGGCACCCCCGGTTCCGGGCCCCATCGTTGCCCGAAGGCGTAGAGCCTGCTGTTCGGGTCACGGCTTGCCCGCAGCACGTAGTGATCGAGCTTGTCGGCAAGGTCGTTGTCCGGACCCGCGAGATCCGGCGGCAGGGTACGCATCGCCAGCCGATCGAACAGATTCCCGCGGATGAAGTCGAGTGCCACGCCAGCCGGCTTGCCCGGCAGCGTGGTGAACCCTTCCGACGCCGATTCCAGCTCGGCCAGCATCGGGTGCTGAAAATCCTCGTCCGCGACATACAGGAGCTCTGACGGCGGCAGCGCGGAAAGGACGTTCACCGCTACCCGGAAGTCCACGCCGCCACCCCGGACATGGATCTGGTAATGCGGACTGCCCTTCCCTCCCTCCCGTTTCCGGTCGGCGATCCGGCCGACAAGAACACCGTAATCCGACAGCGACATCAAAACCCCCCACAATCTCTCCGCGGCAGCGGAAGAACTCTGCGAACGCAGAGCACTCTAGAATGATAACAGCTATGAACGAGTCAGTTGTCGGATGCGCGACCGTGACACGCCAGCACCAGAAACCCACCCGGTGCCGGCAGACATCTTCATTCCCGCTTCTAATAGTTGAGAATGTGGTATAGCCTGAGATTCAGGCAAGCGAACGTGGATCGGCAGGTACGTCCACCGCGTATCTCCTGAGCACCTCAAGCGGAACGACCTCCAGGGCGCGTGCGTGCGTGGCGGCCAGAACAACGGGCGCCGCGACGCCGGCCTCACAGGCCTGCAACCACCGTGCCGCAACCACACACCAGCTGTCCCCCGGGTGCAGCCCGGGAAAATGATATTCAGGTCGGGGTGTTGTGAGATCGTTCCCGACCTGCCGTTGATGATGCAGGAACTCCGCAGTGACAACTGCGCACACCGTGTGACTACCAAGATCTTCAGGACCGGTGCTGCAGCATCCGTCGCGGAAGAAACCGGTCACCGGATCAGTACCGCAGGCCTCCAATTTTCCGCCGAGTACGTTTTCTTCATCGGCCACGATCACAGTCTCCCATCCCCCGATGCCGCCGGTGGGCGGTTCCACCGGCCGAACTACCAGACATCACCATCGCGCCAGTCACAGATCAGGTCACCGGACAAATCCAACGGAACAGTCAACGCGAGGACGTGGATACCACCGTCCTCCGCCACGGTGCGCACGATGCCGCTGGGGGTAAGCATCGACGTCGGCCCCTGCCACCGCTGCCAACCCCGGGCCGCGTAGAAGTCCGCCGCCCCGTCGACGGCGCCCAGCGCGCCCATGTCGTACGCGCCGCGTACCACCCGCTCCAGCACCCCCATCATGGCCGCGCCGTGTCCGCGACCGCGCCGGTCCGCGCGTACTCCGACGCCCTCGACATAACCTGTACGCAACGCCCGGCCGCCGTGCAGCAGTCGCCGCTGAATGAGGGACGCGTGCCCGATCAGATCAACGCCCTCCCACACCAGCGCGTGGATGCCACCCAGCGCGTGCTCCCAGTCGTGGTCGGTCATCTCTCCCGCGAAGACACCGTCGAGGAGAACTCGCGCCGCTTTGAGAGTGGCGGCGTCCAGATCGGCGGTATGAGCGGTGGTCACCACTGTCATATTCCCGATCCTCTCGCAAAGACAACCATGGGAGTGTGCCCCTCGACCTTCTGCTTCATCCATCTTCCACTGATTCGCAACGTGTCGTACGGGTAGAGTGCGCCGTCGTATGCGCGTGGAGTGACTCGGGGGAGGCTGCCGACCTCGACAATGCGGGTGGGCTGGCTTTACATCCGTGCCGAGAGCTGGCAGGCCGGCGCCCGCACGTTGACCTGCACAATCACCTTCACGGACGCGGCTGGCCACTTGACCCCAAGTGTCGACGCGCCGACCCGCGATGCCGGGGCCGAGGCCCTCGCGGCCTGATCAGCAAAACGCCCGGCTGGGATCCACACGGGATACGTGGACTCCAGCCGGGCGTGCTCACACCATAGCGATGTTCGCTCAGTGTTCGATCAGATTCTCATGCCCCGTGGTCGGCCTGCCACCAGTAGCCCTTGCCCGTGGCGTCCCGCCGGAGGTCAGGCAATATCGTGTTGATGTCGTTCTGGGTGTCAGTGATGTTCCAACCGACCCACGAGATCCCCTGCCGCTCGAACACCTCGGTCGTCCAGCGGGAGCCGTCGAACGACGTCGCCTCGGCCACGGTTCCGGCCGGCCCCATGAACTCGGTGGAGATGACCGGGTAGGAGGCTTTCAGCCTGACCCACGGCTGCGAGCTGGTCTCCCAGTAGGCATGGAAGCCGACCGACGTCTTCGACCAGTCAACGACCCCGTCGAACTGGCTGGCGATGCTGAGCATCGTCGGAGCCGAATCGCCCCCGTAGTTGGCCGGCACCGCGAAGGACAGAATGATTATGTGGGTTTCCGGGGCCTTCGCCCGTATCAGCCGGTAGATCTCCTTCTGGTCGGCGATGTTCTGTGCCGTGTAATCCGCGGGCCGCCAGGTCACCGGCTCGTTGTACAACTCGTAGAGCACATTCGTCCGATTCGCGTAGCGTGGCGCGATCACACTCCAGAACTCCCGCAGCCGTGCGATCGTGTACTGCTGATCAGCATCGGCGGCCAGCGCGGAATGATAGTCAATCATGACATACATCCCGTGGGCATCAGCCTTTTCGATGATCTTGTCCAGATAAGAGGTTATCTGGGCCATCGTCGGCGAGTCCGACGCCTCGTTGTAGGCGACGGCGACACGCACGCCGTTGAGGTTGTTCGCTGTCAGGGTCGCCCAGAAGGCTTCGCCGGTGGCGGCCTCACGCGCCCACAGGACCTGTGAGGCACCGGACGAGTAGTTCAAGTACCACAACGTGCCCGCCCGCAGCAGAGTCCCCTGGTCGGTCACCACGGTGTTGTTCCGTACCTGCACCCGGCCACGTGCCCCGGCCACCCCTGCCGAGCCGCCTGCCGACGATGACGCCACAGGCGTCGTGCTGACCGTGGGAGCGGGGACAGCGGTCGGGGCCGCGGTCGCCGTCCCCGTGGCGGTCGATGATGCCGACGGCTGAGTACCGCCGTTCGCAGCGCCCTGCCCTGCCGTGGACGTGGCGGTCGGCGAGCCGCTCGGCTGGCCCACCTGGGTCACCGGGGACTGGCAGCCGACGGCCGCGAACAACAGTGCGAACAGGAGCACCGGCAGATACGCCGGTCTCGGCCGGAAATGACCGTAGTGCGCTGTGTTGGACATGCCGTCTTCCGATCATTGTCGGGGCCATTACGATAAGCAGTAGGTCATGCGCTCTGCGCAACATACTGCAACAGTTGGGTGACTCTTCCTCCCGGACGGCGCGCAGCTACCCAGGCGGCCCCTCCGTCAACCCTCGGTAATAATGTCAACCACAGAACGATCGGTCCACACAGTTGTGCATAAATTGGCCAAATCGTGCGAATGCATTTTCACAACCGTCGGCGGCTGGCCTCAGTCATCGGTTCAGCCATCGGTGTGGCCATCGGTGTGGCCTGACCTACCGGTGTGCCACCCGAGACTTCAGAAGAGGATGTGGTCATGCGCGCAGTCGTTGTGAAACAGCACGGCGGACCGGATGTGCTCACGGTGACTGACCTGGCGGCACCGCAGGCCGCTCCCGGCAGCCTCGTCGTCGACGTCGAGGCTGCCGGCGTCAACTTCATGGACATCTACCAGCGGCAGGGCAATCCGCCCTACGCCGTCGGTCTGCCCTACGTACCGGGCGTCGAAGGCGCGGGCACCGTGGTGGCCGCCGGTCCGGGTGTCACCGCCTTCGCCGCGGGCGACAAGGTCGCGTGGACGGGCGTGGCGGGCAGTTACGCCGAGCAGGTCGCCATCCCCGCCGACCGGGCCGTCCCCATCCCGGACGGGGTGCGGCCACGAGTGGCGGCAGCCGTGATGTTGCAGGGCCTGACCGCCCACTATCTGGCCAACAGCACCTACCCGATCGCGGCCGGGGACCCCGTGGTCGTGCACGCCGCGGCCGGCGGGGTGGGCCTCCTGCTCACCCAGCTGGTCAAGATGCGCGGTGGGACGGCCATCGCCACCACCTCCACAGCTGACAAGGCCGAGCTCGCCCGGCGGGCCGGAGCCGACCACGTCATCGACTACGAGGACTTCGCCACCGCGGTACGAGAGATCACCGACGGCGCCGGCGCGGCGGTCGTGTACGACGGCGTCGGCCGGGCAACCTTCGACGAAAGCCTGACCGCGCTGCGGCCGCGCGGCTACCTGGTCCTCTACGGCGCGGCCAGCGGGCCGGTTCCGCCGCTCGAGCTGCAGCGCCTGGCCGGTGGCGGATCGTTGTTCGTCACCCGCCCGACACTTGTCCACCACATCGCCAGCCGTGCCGAGCTGCTGCGCCGCGCCAATGATCTGTTCACCTGGATCCGGCAGGGCCGACTTGAGGTCCGTATCGGCGGTACCTATCCACTCGACGACGCCGCCCAGGCACATGACGACCTCGCCGCCAGACGCACGACCGGCAAGCTGCTCCTGCTACCGCGTTAGGACGTGTTTCGCGGTTCTCGGCTACACCGATGCCACTCATCCGGTAGCTGCCGGAGAGCGAACATGATCTACTGTTTGCGCAGGAACATCGGCGGTGACCTGAAGTCGGCGAGGGAACGGTCGGTGGACCAGGGAGCGTAGGGCGCCTGCGCGAGCATGCCGAGAGCGATCAACGGGCGGTCGTAGTTCACTCGCCAGCCGGCCCAGTCCCGCCATGCCTGCTCCCGATCGGCCCGGACGGGCAGGCCAGCGGAGGCGAGGCCGTCGACAACCGTCTCCCACTCGTCCCGGGAGATGCTGATCGGGTCTCCCGGCCGCGGATCGGCCGGATAGGGAATCTGGAAGAAATCGGCGATGCGACGCAGCGCCAGGTAGCCGGACCGGATGCACAGTTCCGCTTCGACGTCTCGGGGTACGTCCAGCACCGCGGCCAGCAGGGCCGCGGAGTCGAGTACCGCGCCAGCGGCGGTGATCCAGGAGTGCTCGGGCTGTGGCGAGCGGAAGAACACCAGCGCCGCGAATGACGTGTGGCTCTCCTCGATGTCGACGAACCACGTCTCCATCTCGCCCCAGGTCGTGGTCAACCGGTCGAACCGCTCAAGCCGCCAGGCGCGGGTGAGCAGGTCGAGGCAGGTGGGAGGGCTACCGGCCCGAACCTCCAGCTTCGCGACCGCAGCCTCTCGCCGGCTGAAAGCAGCGTAGATCACCGGCAGATACGAAATCAACAAGGTAACCAACAGGAGGCCGATCGAGGCTTCGACGAAGGCGAGCGCGATCGACAGCCCTCCTCGCGGCACGTCGAATCCCAGCGTGAGCAACGAGGAGCCGGACATAACGAGCGCGTCACCGAGGCCACGGGCCGGCTCCGCGGCCCACTGGGCGAGGACAAAGCCCCCGTAGACCAGCAGCAACCAGGACTGCAGCAGGAACAACAGGGCGAACGGGCCATAGTTGGCGTACACCCGGTCACGCAGGTCGTACGTGGGGGCACGGCCCACCCTAACCTGAAACGCCCACCGCACCAGCACGAAAACGAACCGGCTCAGCCGGGAGGGAACCCCTCGGGGCAGCACAGTCGTGCGCACCGCCGAAAGCACCGTGGCGAGGATGACCACCACACCGGCGAGCACGCCCGCAATCCTTAACACGATCACCATGGGGACCGGAGCAGTATGACACCGCCGTCAACGATCACGATCCACGGGGTGCCGCTGCGGTTGCTTCACGCCCCTGTTCCCGGTCGCTCGCAGCCCGCATACACCGTCGTATATGCCTGTCTGGCGGCCGGTGCGAACGCGGAAATGCCGCTGTGGGAGAACGGGAATTCTCCACGCTTCCGTCCACCAGATCGAGGGGGCACTTCGCACGTGCGATGACAGCAGACTCCAGACGCTCGTACGCCGAACTTCGGTCGACGAGCCCGCGTGATATTTTTGTTGGTCAGGCTACTGCCCGGCCACAGCTCTGTCGACATCCGCCCGTTCCGTGGGCGCCCGGCCCGCCGGTACGGACACGGCAGCCGGCTTCTTTCGTACCGGAAACCACCAGTTCCAGTCGCCGAGCAGTTTCATCATCGCGGGGACCACGATGAGGCGGACAATGGTGGCGTCGACCAGGATAGCAGTGGCGAGGCCGACACCGAGCTCCCTGGGGGCGGTGCCCCCGGCAAAGGCGAACGAACCGAAAACAGTGACCATGATAAGCGCGGCAACAGTGATCGTCCGGGCGCTGGCGGCCAAACCGTGACCGACGGCGCTGGCATTGTCCGCTCCCGCGAGATACCGTTCACGGATGCGAGTGAGGAGAAACACCTCATAGTCCATCGACAGGCCGAAAACAATGGCAAGAAGCAGGACGGGCACGATCGAGTCGATGTAGCCGGGTGCGGAGAAGCCGGTCCAGCCCAGCCAGCCCCACTGAAAGATCGCAACAAGGACGCCGTAGGCCGCGCCAACCGAGAGAACATTCATCACGACCGCCTTAAGCGGCAGCAGCACACTGCGGAACAAGACGATCAGGATGAGATAGGAGAAAACCAGAATAAAGACAATAATTTTCCAGAGGTCCCCGAAGATGGCCCGGTCCATGGCGGCTTCGAACGAGGTCGTACCAGCGATATCGGCGTCCCGGCCGCTGATGGCACGCACCGTGCCGAGCAGCGCACGGGCCTGGTCGGACTCGGGATCGGCGGCGGGGACCACTTCGACGAGATAGTTCCCGGCGAAAGCCATCGGCGGCGTCACGGCGGTGACCCCGTCCAATGCGCGGACGTCGGCGGCGATCCGGTCAGCCGCGGCCTCGCTTGAAACAACGAGTTCCATCGTTCCCAGCGCACCCGGGCCAGCCAGCTCCGCAAGCCGCTCCGTGGCCAGCCGGACCTCCGCGCCAGGAGGAAGCTGCTCGAGCGCTCCGTTACGGGTGTGGATACCCAGCAATGGGCTTGCCGCGATGAGCAGGACCGCGGCTCCGGCGCTGAGGAAAGCAACGGGCCGACGCATGATCATATTGGTCCAGCCGGCCCAGAAGCGACCGGCGCCATCCGCCATCCGATGCGCCGCTGGCCGGTGTGCCCCTGGCCGCCGCACCAGGCTCCTGCCGACCCGCCGTGGCGGTATCCGGATCCGCGGCCGTTCGATCCAGGGCCCAGCCAGGGCGAGCAGCGCGGGCAGCAGCGTGGTCGTGGCAAGCAGCGCGGCAGCGACAACAATGATCGCCCCAACCGCCATGGAACGGATCGCGTTCACGTTGACGAGCAGAAGGCTGAGGAGCGAGACGATAACGGTCGCACCGGAGTACACGACCGCCGTGCCCGCGCTCGCGAACGCGCCGCGCAGTGCCTCGCCGCGTTCGGCGCCCTCGCGGAGCCGGCCACGGTAGCTGGCAACCACGAACAGGGAGTAGTCGACAGCGACCCCGATCCCCAGCATCGACGCGATGTTGGTCACGTAGACCGAGATCTCGAACGCACCGGCGAGAAGGTAGATCACGGCACCGGTCACGGCAACGGCGACCAGGCCCAGCGCTATCGGGGTCAGGGCGGCCACCAGCGTGCCGAACGCGGCAAAAAGGATGAGCAGCACGAGCGGGAAACTCACCGTCTCCGCCCTTACCGCCTGTTTTTTGGAGATCTCCTGGAAGTTCGACCACATTGCGGCCTCGCCAACCACGCGCGTCGACACACCCGCACGATCGGAAACCAGCGCCCGGCGCAGGCCCGCCGCGAAGTCAAAGATTCTTTTCTGGTCGACGGCACGCATGGGGACAAGTGCGGCACGTCCATCGTCAAAACGCTGGACGGGACCGCCGGAAAGCAGCCCGGGATAGCGGCTGAGCTCAACGCCGACCGCCGCCAGCCTGGCGTCGACAGCAGCGCCGCTCGGGCCCTGGACAAATACGGCAAGCGATTCACCCGCTCGGCCGGGGAGTTCCTTCAGTTTTTCTCTTGCCAGCGCCGCCGAACTACCGGGCACGTCCCAGCCGCTACCGGAAAGGCGACCGGTCTGCATCGCGGCGAACGGGACGGCGACAAGGAAGAGCACGAGCCAGGCCCCGGCGAACAGCAGCCGGCGGCGTGCGACGAAACCGGCAAACCCACCGATCATTCTTTCAACACGCCCAGACCGGCCGTCCCCCACAATTCCCCCGTCCAGTCGCCTGGCGCCGCATATCACGATCGATGCGCCTGGCACGACAAGAAAACAAATGTCCGGCTTGCGGTGCTCCCCTGGGCGCTGTTTAGAGCGACCGGCAATAGGGGCGCGGCGTCGCGGGGCTGGAGCACGCACCTCGCCGCGTTGTCGTCGGTCGACACCCAATGCCAGGGTGGCTCCCTCCGCCGCCTCGCGATGCACGCACCCCAGTCCCGCTCCTTGATCCACACCCCTATTGTCGGGCGCTCTTATTCCGCGTTCTGTGTTCAGGCGAGTCTGCCACCGTAGGCTACGGTCCCGCCGCACCCCCGGCCGGCGTTTCGCCGCCGGCATGTCCACCCGCCAGGGTCCCGCCCGGCCTCTTTTCTCAGAGCGTGTTTGAGATCGTCATTCCGGCTCGCCCCGGCCATCCCCAGCGGTTCCCAGACCTCGTTGTCGCAGTCGCATCCCGACGGTGGGGGCGCCGGCAGGAACACCACCCGGTAACCGGCGGGCACGGCGTACGCCGCGTCCGGCGAGGGCATCGTCGGTATCGGGCGCCGCGACCACGGCAAAAGCCGTGATTGGGCGTCCTTCGCCGTCGTGTTACGGCGTGTTTCGGAAAGCGTCGTTCGACCAGGGAGCCGGACAGCCGGCTTTCGAGAAGTACGCCCTAAAAGCCCAGGCCACCGGCACCGGGGCTATGCCCGGGACGGATACCCAACTCGTCGAGCCGCTCCCACAGTGACGCGAGCGCGGCGACCGGATCACGAAAATACGCCGAACCCCGGACCCGCCAGAACTTCCAGCCCTGCCGTTCGAGTACCCGCTGGCGCCGCAGGTCGGTCTCCCACTGCTCCGGACCGTGGAAGCGGTCGCCGTCACACTCGACCGCGAGCCGGTCATGGGCTCCCTCCACCACCAGGTCGATGCGAAAATGACCAACGTGATGCTGTGGGGACACCTGGTAGCCACGGCGCAGGAGTTCCCGCAGCACGGCGCGCTCGAAGTCGCTCTCGCACCGTTCCGCGAGAGCTGCGGTTCGCGCCTGCGGTGTGTTGACTCCATATGCGTAGGCGAGCAGCTGCCCACGAACATCGTCGGGATGCAGCACAGCGTGATCGACGGTGTGGAAAACCCACAACTGGTCGCGGGCGCGGCTCGCCGCGACGTTGATGCGCTGCTGGTCGGCCTTGCGGGTCGCGGCGGAGCGGTTGTCGTCGGCGACGACCGAGAGGAAGACGACATCCCGCTCGTCGCCCTGGAAGTTGTACGGGTCGCCGACCCGGATCCGCCGACGCTCGTACTCCTCGGCACCGAGTTTGCCCACCAGCGTCTGCTCGATCAGGCGCCCCTGCCCGCTGCCCAGCAGGGTGACGACCCCGAAGGTCATCCCGTCGTACGCGGGATCGTCATGGCAGTCGAGAACCTGCTGGACGAGCGCGAGCGCCTCGGGTTCGTTGACGTCACCGTACTGGCCGCGGGTGCGGGCTCCGGCCGCCACCCGGACCGGCCGGACCGCGGGACCGATGCCGCGATCGACAGCCTCCCGCAGCGGCAGGATCTTGCCGTCGTAGAACCGGTTGGAGAACTCGATGATGTCCGGCACGCACCGGAAATGTTCACGCAAGAGCACCACTTCCCCGAACACGCGGGTCGCGGTGTCGTAGAGGCTGGCTTCCACATCGAGCAGGGACCGCTGCGGCATGCCGGCCAGGTGTGACTCGATCAGCTCGAAGACGCGGTCCCGGTCGACGCCCACCGCCATCGGACTGATCTGCTTGTCGTCGCCCACGACGATAGCCTTGTGACCGAGCGCGAGGACCCCCAGGGACAACACGCCGCACTGGCTGGCCTCGTCGACGATGACAACGTCGAACAGCGCGGTGCGGCGAGGGTCGAAGCTCTGCAGCACCCGATGAATCGGCATGATCCAGATCGGGACGGCGCCCATCGCCGCCGGCAGCTCGGCCCGCGCGTCCGCCTCCCATTTACCGGCGAATCTGCCAGTGCCCTTTCCGATCCTCGCGAGGGCCTGGAGCCAGGCGATGAGCGCACGCCGTTGATCTTCAAGCAGGCTGCGCCGCACGCCGAGCCGGGCCCCGCGGGCGGCCAGCTCCAGGATGAGCCGGCGCACGTCGGCCGCGGTGGCGGCGATCTGGCGCTGCAACAGCGTGGCGTCGCCCCGGCCGAGCAGGCTCTCCAACCAGGTCTGGGCCTGCCGCCACTGCCAGAGCCGCGCAAGGTCCCGCGGCTGGCCGCAGACGGCGGTGTCTCCACCGGAGCTGATGACACGGCTGGCCCAGACCGGGGCGACAGCGGCGAGACGCCCGGCCAGCTCGTCACGGCGGGCCAGGACGGGCCGCAGCCCGGTGAGCCGGGCGATCTCCTCGCGGGCCGTCTGCCATGCGGCGAAGTCACGCCGGGCCAGCGCGTCGGACAGCGCGTCCCACAGCGGGCTCGCGTCCGGCCGCCGCCGCCCGGACGCGAGAGCCGCGCGGAGCTCGTCGAGCCGCGCTGTCTGAGCCCGTTCGTCGCCACGCTTCGCGGCAGCCGTGAGCACGGTGCCGATCTCGCGCAGCTCGGCGGCGGTCGGCCGCGCCGGGGTCCGCGGAAGCACCGCACGCAGCCGGACGACCAACGCGGGCATGGCCGTGGCCTCCCAGGCGATCGCGCCGCGCAGCAGGCCGACCGCTGTTTCGAGCGAGGGGAGGAAAGCCGGTGTGCTGGCGTCCAACGGCGGCGCGTTCAGCTGCTCGACCAGCTCGGCATACCGGCGGCCCGCCGTCGCCCTGGTGGCCCGCTCGCGGATCACCGCCCGGACGGCGTCGACCTCGGCTTCGGTCCGCAGCTCAAAGCCATCGACCCGGACGGCGCTGTGAAACGTCTTCAGCCCCTTGCCGCCGAGGCGTGGAATGCCCCGGCCCGCGGCGAAGCGGGACGCAAGATCGTCGAGGAAATCCTCCTGCGACCGGGGGTCACCAGCCGGGATGACGATCTCCCTGCCGGCCATCCGGCGCCGCGTGTCAACGAGTGTGCCAGCGCATTCGGCAAGCGCCTCGGCCTGCTCCGCCCAGAACCCGGCCAGCGCCGCGGACTGGGCGACCTGACCGCGGACGGTGACAAGCCATGGCGCATCCAGCTCGGCGATGCGAGCAACCGCCTGCTGGGCGTCACCGGCGAGGACCTCAAGCGCCGGTCCACCAAGAGCGTCAACGGCTGGCAGCACCACCCCCCGCTCTTCCAGCTCGGCGAGTTCGTCGCGGAGGAGGTCGAGGACACGGTGCCGCTCGCGGAGATCCCCGGTGGACGGGATCACTGTCAGGTCCGGCAGCAGGCTGTGGGCGGCAGCCGCGTCCGCCACGTTCACCATGCCCGCAAGGCGGACCAGATCGGTGAACTCGCCGAGCGTCAGCGGCGGCCGGCGGCCAGCGGCCAGCCTGTCTGGGATGCGGTCCCATTCCGCCTCGTGACGGGCCAGCCAGGCGCTCACCTGCGCGGCCTTGGCGGGCCCTTCGGGGAGCTCGAACTCGGCGGCCTCGTCGCGGAGCAGATCCACCAGGCGCAGCTCGAGGTTCCGCTCGCGAGCGCGGGCCGCGTCAAGATCGCGAGCGAGCGCCTCAAGCGCAAGGGCCTCGGCGTCCGGTTCGATGCTGGAGACCGCGTCCATGATGGTCTGGACGGAGGCACGGAGCTCACCGAGCGCGGCCTGGCTGGACCCGAGCACCGCGATCGACAGGTCACGCAGCTCCGCGGGTATCTTGTCGCGAAGCACCCCAAGGGCCTGCTCGTTGTACGCGGTGACCAGCACCCGCTTACCGTGGGCAACCAGATGGCTGACAAGGTTCGCGATCGTGTGGCTCTTGCCCGTACCAGGCGGGCCCTGTACGGTGACGCCCCGGGACCGCGCGAGCCGGACGGCGATACGCTGCTGATCGTCATTCGCGGGTAACGGCATGAGCAAGCGTTGCCCGACCGCCGCCCAGCCGTCGTCGCCCATGCCCGCGCCGGAGCTGGCCGCCGCGCTGTGGCCGTCGTCCGCCATGATCGAGGCAAACGCCTCGGCGAGAAGGTCGCTCTCCGCGAGAACCTGGCGCAGCTCCGTGTAGAAACGGCGATACAGCGTCGGACGTGGCCGGACGAACAGGACCCACGTGTCGGCCAGCACCGCCGCCGCGGCCGGGGCGGGCACCTCGGGACCGGGCGCGACCCGCGCGTCAAGGCCGAGCGGCGCGACAATCTGCGCATACAGATCGGCCAGGCCGTCATCAGACCACGGATCCGGCGGGATCACCCGTACCCGCTCCCGCAATGCCGCCAGCTCCTCCACCGCCGCGAGCCCCAGCAGAGGGTCGGTCTCCAGCGCGGGCAGCCCGTCCGGCTGGACCGACAGAACCCCGGTGTCCGCGTCCATCTCGATGGTCACGGGGGTGAGGAGCAGCGGATGGTTGACGGCCTCCCCTGCCGGCAACCACGACAGCACGCCGTGGCCCCACACCAGTTCGTACCTGGCGTTGTCCCGCTGTAGCCGCAACCGCAGGTCGTACAGGTGTTGATAGAGCCTTCGAGCGGCCCGTGCCGGCATGGCCCGCTCCGCCCACGGCTGCCAGTGCTCGACGACCCACCGCGCCAGCTCAGCCCGGACCTCCTCCGGGTCCTCGCCCCGCTCGGCCGCGGACGTGTCGAAGTCGAGGGGCAGCAGCGGCGGCCCGGACAGGCTGACCGTCGCGGACGACACGTGACGAGCCAGCCGCTGCGTGAGCACCGGTGCGTCCGGCTCCACCGTCTTCGGGACCGCCAGCCACGCCGGCTGGCCCGGAGCGGGGCCCAGCAGCACACCGTGCCGCACCGGGATGTCGACCGGACGAATCAGCGGCGGCTCATACTCGCTCACGCGCCGCTTCGGCGCCGCCGACGACTCCGACAGAGCCGCCAGGTAGTCCAGCAGGTGCAGCGACCGTGCTTTGGCCTCGCCCTGACGCGTGCTCACGACATCCCCCGTGATCAGCTCTTTCCGTCAATCAATCTTCTGACAACAGAATGTTGTACCGGATGTGTCCGACAGTTCCGGACGACAGCTCATCCTGGCTCGTCACCACGAGCCGAGGCTGCCACTGGCGGCTGGCCGTCCGCCGCGGCCAGCCGCGGACGCACCCGCTGCGCTGGGCGTGTCTGCTGGGCGGTTGTCGGGCACCGCTCCAGGGAACAAGCAATCGGGTGTGATCTCATCACTCGCCGTTGACGCACCAGGGGGTCCCTGCCGCCGCTCCCCTCGAGCCGCGCGCGGCCGGCAACCCGGAGATGTTCGACGATGAGGACCGTTCGGCGCGGCAGCACCGACCAGAAGGTCAGCGTCCGCAACAAAGCGACGGCGACCGGGCCGTCGCCGGACGATCCGCTGGCACCAGATCCGCTGGCACCGCTGCGAGACCGGCGTTACCTCGGGCTGCTGGCGCTTGCCGCGATCCTCGGAGCACCGGTCTCGGCCGTGGCGTATGGCTTCCTCAAACTGGTCGCCGACATGCAGGGATGGATCTTCACGGACCTTCCCACCGCCCTGGGCTTTCATGAGGAGCCGCTGTGGTGGCCGCTGCCTGTGCTCGCCCTCGCGGGCATCCTGGTCGCGCTTACCATCCGATATCTGCCCGGGCGAGGCGGTGTGTCACCAGCTGACGGTTTCACCGTGCATGGCGCGCCCGCACCGGCCGAGCTCCCGGGTATCGTGATCACAGCGCTCGCGACCTTGGGCTTCGGCGTGGTACTCGGGCCCGAAGGGCCACTGATCGCAATCGGCGGCGGCCTCGCACTGTGTGCCGTACGCCTGGCCAGGCGCGACCCGCCCGCGCAGGTCGGCGCAGTGGTGGCCGCGGCTGGCGGGTTCGCCGCGATCAGCACCCTGTTGGGTTCGCCCCTCATCGCCGCGTTCCTCCTGATGGAGGCGGTTGGGCTGGCCGGGGCGGCCCTCGAGCTGGTGCTGCTGCCCGGCCTGGTGGCCGCCGGGGTCGGCAGTCTGATCTTCATCGGTCTGAACTCCTGGACCGGCTTCGGAACCTTGTCACTGGCGATTCCCAACCTCCCCCCGGTGGGGCAGCCGACCGTGGCCGAGTTCGGGTGGGCGCTGGTCATCGGTCTTGCCGCGGCACCGGTCGGATCGGCGATCCGGCCACTGGCCCGGCTGCTGCGTTCCCCGGTCGAACGGCATGCGCTGGTGGCCACGCCGCTGGTCGGCCTGGCCATCGCGGGTCTCGCGATCGCGTACGCCGAGGGCAGCGGCAAGGACACGTCCGAGGTGCTGTTCTCCGGCCAGGACGCGCTGGGCCCGCTCATCGTCAACGGCAGCGGCTACTCGCTGGGAGCGCTCCTGCTGCTGCTCGCCTGCAAGGGACTCGCCTACAGCGCGTCGATGAGCAGCTTCCGGGGTGGGCCCATCTTCCCGGCGATGTTCCTGGGAGCCGTAGGCGGGATCGCCATGTCCCACCTGCCCGGCCTGCCCCTCGTCGCCGGGGCGGCGATGGGCATCGGGGCGATGAGCGCGGTGCTGCTCACACTGCCGATGACCTCGGTGCTGCTGGCCACCCTGCTGCTGCTGAAGGACGGTCTCACGGTCATGCCCCTGGTGATCGTGGCCGTGGTGGTGGCGTACGTGACCGCTGTCAGGCTCACTCCGCCACCGGCCAGGTGAGTCCGGTGCGGCCCGGTCATCGAGGAAAAAATCAGTTATCTTATCTATCACTTCAGGTACAAGATGGGCGGTACGACCCGAGCATCGGAGGCGCTCATGGCATCGGAGTTCGGCGGACGGGTCGCCCTGGTGACGGCCGCGGCCGGGAAGGGCATCGGCCAGGCGACGGCCAGGCGGCTAGCCGCCGGTGGTGCCCGGGTCGTCGTCACCGACATCCACGAACGGCGGACCCACGCGGTCACCGCCGCGATCGCCGCCGACCACCCGGGCACCACCGTGGTCGGGTATCCGATGGACGCCGGTGACCGCGACCAGATCGACACAGTCGTCGCCGAGGTGGCGGGCACCCTCGGCCCGGTGCAGATCCTGGTCAACAACGCCGCCGTGAACGTACTCGGCAGCATTTTCGACTACGACCCGGCCGCCTGGGACCACGTCCTGCGGGTGAACCTGACGGGCGCCTGGTACCTGTGCCGGGTGACCATGCCGGCGATGCGCGACGCCGGTGGCGGTGTCATCGTCAACATCGGCAGCTATGCCCCGGACGTCGGCGGCAACGGTATCGAGTCGCCGTACGCGATCACCAAGGGCGGCCTCAACGTGCTCACCCGCAGTTGTGCGCACGAGGGCGGCCCGCACGGCATCCGCGCGGTGTCGGTCTCGATGGGCCTGGTACGGGGAACCAAGTTCGTCGACGACCATCCCGAGCTGAAGGACATTCCCGGTGCTCTCGGGGTGCTCGCGGACCTCACGACCGCGGACGAGATCGCCGAGATGGTGGCCTTCGTCGCCTCCGACCGCGCCCGCCACCTCACCGGCGAGATCATCAACGTGTCCGGCGGCGCCTACATGCGCACCTGACCCAGCGTGGCCTCGACAGGTCGGCGCACCGTCCATGATCGGTGCATGCGTGTCGTTGTGTGCGGTTTTCGGCCGGATCGGCGTGCCCAACGACAACCAATCGCTGACCTTTCCGGGCACAGAGCGGGATACAGCCGGGCGACCTAGCGCAGGACGCAGCGGCCGCCGTCGACCATGAGAGTCGCCCCGGTCACGTAGCTCATCCCGGGGCCAGCCAGGGCGACGACGGCGCCGCCGATGTCGTGCTCGCAGTCGCCCATCCGGCCGAGGGGCACCTTCCTGAGCACGGCCTCGAAACGCTTCGGCGCCGCGTCGCGGAAGGCGGTGGCGGCAGGTGAGTCCCCGAACGGGCAGATCACGTTGACGGTGATGCCATACTGGCCCCACTCACGCGCCGCCACCTTCGTCAGGCCGCGGATCGCCTCCTTGGCCATCACGTACGAGGCGAAACCAGGATCGCCCTCGACACCGGTCGACGACGCGAGGTTGATGATCCGCCCACCGTGCGCGGACAGGTGGGGAAAACAGGCCCGCATCGCGTGGAAGGTACCCAGGGTCCCGCTGCTGTAGCAGACCGCCAGGTCCTCGGGTGTCGTCTCCCCCAGCGGCTTGGGCGGGACAACGGTCTGCGCGTTGTTGACCAGAATGTCGACGGTGCCGTATGCCTCGACGGCCGCGGCCACCAGCGCCTCGACCTGCCCCTGGTCGGCCACGTCGCAGCCGGCTGCCAGCGCCCGGCCGCCAGCCTCGATGATCTCGGCTGCGGTGCGCTCGACCTTCGTCAGTGTCCGCCCGCCGACCGCGACAGCCGCGCCCTCCTTGGCCAGCGCGTGCGCGATACCGCGCCCGACGCCCTGGCCCGCGCCGGTCACGATCGCGACCTTGCCCACCAGCAAACCAGGGAGCTGACCGTCCACCCGGGCCATCCGACCTCCATCGAGAACGCCCGCGCCGAGGCCTTCGCGGCCACAGCTGGCAGGGCACCTGTGTCACGGGATAGCACAAAACATATAGATGATTTGTCTTCCAGCGCCATCGGGCTGACCCGACCCCGACCCGACCAGGCCGGCGCCGGGCGCCCGGCGCCCGGCGCTCACGCCAGGCCGACCTGGCGCTTCGGCACCGATTCATCTATAAAATCATACTGATATGATGATTACGGACCGTCCGACCGAGGCGGCCAACGGATCGCACCGAGGACGGTGACGTCCTGCTGAAGGGGATTACGCCGATGACGCCGCAGACAGCGGAGGCCTCCTCCCTCAAGACGGTCGACGAGGCCATCGACCGTCTGCTCGCCGAGCACCCGCCCGCGTCCACGCCACCGGCGGAGTTTCTGGGCGCGCAGTACGACGCGGGCCTGGCCTGGGTCTCCTTCCCGGTCGGCCGCGGCGGCCTCGACCTGGGCGTCGGGCTACAGAAGCACATCACCGGACGGCTCACCGCCGCTGGCGCCCCCAGCGGTTTCTTCCGCAACCCGCTGGGGTACGGGATGGGCGGGCCGACGGTCCTGGCGCACGGCACCGACGAGCAGCAACAGCGCTACCTGCGTCCACTGTTCACCGGTGACGAGGTGTGGTGCCAGCTGTTCAGTGAGCCCAACGCGGGCTCGGATCTGGCGTCGCTGGCCACCGTCGCCGTCCGCGACGGCGACGAATGGGTGATCAACGGGCAGAAGGTGTGGACATCCTGGGGCCACGTCGCCCGATGGGGGATGCTCCTCGTCCGTACCGACCCGTCGGTCGTCAAGCACCGCGGCCTGACCTTCTTCCTGTGCGACATGACAGCCCCGGGCGTCGAAATCCGGCCGTTGCGGCAGCTGACTGGCGACGCCGAGTTCAACGAGGTCTACCTCACCGACGTCCGGCTGCCGGACGCGCAGCGCATCGGCGGGGTCGGGCAGGGCTGGGGGGTGGCGCTGACCACGCTCAACAACGAGCGCTACATGCTCAGCGACGGGCTCTCTGCGCGGCCCGCGGTCGACGCGGCGATCGGGCTGTGGCGGGAGCGTGCGGACACCTCCTCGGCGCAGGCGCGGGTGCTGCGCGACCGGCTGCTCGACCTGTGGATACAGGTCGAGGTCACCCGGCTCACCGTCCTGCGCGCCGACACCGACCGCGAGCGCGGCGGGACGGGCCCGCAGGGCTCCGTCGCGAAGCTCGCCACAACACAGCTGAACAAGCGGGCGACAGAGCTGTGCGTCGACCTGCTCGGCGCGGCCGGCATGCTCTACGACTCGTACGACACTCGTGAGTTCGACATTCAGGACGCCGCCGAGCAGGGCGGCCCGGTCCGGTCCTTCCTGCGGGCCCGTGCCAACACGATCGAGGGTGGCACGTCGGAAATCCTGCGGACCACCCTCGGCGAGCGGGTATTGGGGCTGCCCGGGGACGTCCGGGTCGACAAGAACCTGCCCTGGAGCGCGGTCCGCCGCTCCTGACCGGGCGAAACAGCGACCAGCCGGCACAATCGACGGACATACCGGCCGCCATGCCCCGAGTATCGAAACGTCGATATCCGATGTCGACGTTTCGATA
>NZ_CAKJTP010000015.1:35318-38451 GCF_917627335.1 Protofrankia sp. CiT1
CCGGCCGTTCGACATCAGCCTTTTTCAGCCGGGATGGACGAACTCACCTGGCGCCAGTACCGAACCACCGTCCACGTCGATCACTTGGCCGGTGACCCAGGAGGCGTCCGCGGACAGCAGGAACGCGGCGACCGAGGCGATGTCGTCCGGTTCACCGAGGCGGCGCAGCGGGACCACCTGGGACTGGATCTCCTCCCTGCCCTCCCAGACGAACCTCGAGCCCTCGGTTTTCACCAGACCGGGGGCGATCGCGTTCACCCGGACGCCGTCAGGGCCGAGATCGAGCGCCAGATCGCGGGTGAGCGCCTCCAGCGCCGCCTTACCCGCGGTGTACACGGCCGCGTACGGAACGAGCTTGCGGATGCTGATGGCGGACACGTTGACGACGGCTCCGCCGCCGTCCGCCAGGCCCGCCTTCATCGCCTCCTGGATCATGCCGATGGCGATCCAGGAGTTGCCGACGACATCGCGGGCGAAGCTGTCCCGATCAGCAAGGTGCGGGCGGCCCAGATAGCTGCTCAGCCCCAGGTTGTTCACCAGGTAATCAATCCGGCCGAACGTCCGCGTGGCCGCGGCGACCAGGGCCGCGGCCGAATCCGGCTCGGCCGCGTCCGCGATGGCAGTGGCCACGCTCAGCCCGGCGGCGGCGAACTCCGCCCGGGCATCCTCTAGATCATTTTTATGACGGGCGTTGAGGACGACGCTGGCGCCCTCCGTCGCCAACCGCCAGGCGATCGCCCGCCCGATCCCCCGAGACGATCCGGTGACGATGGCCGCGCGCCCGCTGAAACGTCCGTTCACAACCGGCCCCCTGGTATGCGCGGAGTTCCGTGGCAACATCCGCTTGACAGATGTGACGTAAAATAATAACACTAATTTAAAAATTAGTGAGGCTTTCGAGAGCGGCCGACCGCGCTGGAGGACGCTTCCTCCGACGGGACACGGCGACCTGGAGACCTGGGCCACCGGCGGCGCGCGACGGGCACGATCGCGCCACCGCTGGCCCCTGGCGGGAACTAAGGAGTGGGCATGGACAAGATCTGGGCGAACTCGGGAGATTCGCACCTGCTGGAGCCGGTCGACCTGTGGACGTCAAGGCTGCCGGCGCACCTGGCGGACCGCGCTCCACGCACCGAACGGGGCGACCGGCACGAAACAATCTACGTCGACAACGTGGTCCAGCGACGGGCGCTCAACGACTTCATGGACTCGTTCCGTCCCCCGGGCGCCTACGACCTCAAGCTTCGCCTCCAGGACATGGATGCCGAGGGCATCTGGGGGCAGCTCGTATTCCCGTCGATGGGCCTGTGGACCGTCCTGATCACCGATCGGGAACTCGCCGCCGCCTCCGTGCGGGCGTACAACGACTGGTGCCGCGAAGAGATCATGGATGGCTCGCCTCGCATCGTCGGCGCCGCGCTCCTGTCGATGGCCTCCATCGAAGACGCCGTGGCCGAGATCGAGCGGGTCGCCGGGATGGGGTTCCAGTGCGTGTTCCTGCCCACCGTCGTCCCCGACGGGCAGGAGTACGCCCAGGAGCTGTGGGAGCCGGTCTGGACCGCGGCTGAGGAAGCAAACCTCCTGATCGCCTTCCACATCGGTACCGGCTCGGACGCCAAGGCGTTCCGCGGTCCTGGAGCGGCTGTCATCAACTACGTGGAAACGACCTTCCCCGGCATGCGGGTCGTCACCCACCTGGTCGGCGCGGGCGTGCTCGACCGTCACCCGCGCCTGCGGATCATGATTGCCGAAGGTGGGGCGTCATGGGTGCCGGCGCTCGCCGACCGGATGGACGAGGGCTACCGCCAGCACGGCAACTGGGCGCTGCCCAAGCTGTCGGTGCTGCCGAGCGAGCTGATCTACCGGCAGGTCTACACGTCCTTCCAGCACGATGTGAGCGCTGTTCCCGCGGTCACCGCCATGGGTTACCGCAACGTCATGTGGGGTGACGACTACCCCCACCTCGAGGGTACCTACGGCCACACCCAGCAGACGCTGCACGACCTGTTCCAGGATGTCCCGGACGAGGTACGCCACACCATCACCCTGGACACCTTCCGCACGCTGTTCACCGTGCCGGACCGGGTCGAGGCCTGAGGCCTGAGGCCTTCCGGACCTCGGCACAGGCGGCCTGACCACAGGACATGGCCAGGCCACCTGCCCAGACCACGGCCACGGCCACACGGCAACGGCAACGTGGAGAAGCCCCGGACGCAACCGCCTCCGGGGCTTCTCCACGTTCAACGCCGGCCCGCGCCAGCCCGCGACCGCGGGGTCAGGCGTGCGCCTGGGCCAACGGCGCGCCGGACAGATAGGACTGCGCGATGTCGTCCAAGCGGCCGCGCAGGTCCTGCGCGGTACCGCTGAGCGCGATCCGGCCGCGGCTCATCACATAGGCCCGGTCGGCGAACTCAAGAGCCTTCGCGATGTGCTGCTCGACGAGGAGCACGCCCACACCGCCGTCCGCGGCCTGCCGGACCGCACGCAGCAGCCGCGTGACAACCAGCGGTGCCAGCCCGAGCGAGAGCTCGTCGGCCAACAGCAGGCTCGGGCCACGGCCCAGCGCTCGGGCCAGGGCCAGCATCTGCTGCTGGCCACCGGAGAGCAGCCCGACCCGCCGTCCGCGGAACTCGGCAAGCTCCGGGAACAAGTCGAACGCAAGCGCCAGGTCACTCCCGCTGACCCGCAGGTTCTCCTCGACGGTCAGGCTCATGAACACCGACCGCTCCTCGGTGACCAGGCCAAGGCCCGCCCGTGCGCGCCGGTGCAGCGGGGCCTTGGTGACCTGGCCGTTCACCCGGACCTCCCCGCCGAGAACAGGCAGCTCACCACACAGCGTGAGCAGTGTGGTGGTCTTGCCCGCGCCGTTCGGGCCGAGCAGCGCGACAACCTCGCCCGGCTCCACGTGTATGTCGAGGTCGCGCACGACCGCGAGCGAACCGTAGCCGGCCGACAGTCCTATCGTTTCGATCAACGCTGGCATCGTGTGCTCCTCAGCCGACCCTCGGGGCGGCACGATCATCAAACTCTCGCGTCATACTTTTTCGGACTGAATCAGCTTCTTGGCGGCATGCGGTTTCGGTGACCCGGCCCGCTCACCGGGCCTGCGGGAGTCAGCCGGGGCCGCGTCGGT
>NZ_CAKJTP010000015.1:39158-40009 GCF_917627335.1 Protofrankia sp. CiT1
ACCAGCCGGCTCGGCAGTGGAGCCGGCGGTGTCGCTGTCCTCCCCGAGATAGGCACGGATCACATCGGGATTGGTCCGGATCTCCTCAGGTGCCCCTTCGGCGATCTTCCGACCGAAGTCGAGCACCGCGATGCGGTCGCAGATACCGAGGACCAGCGGAATGTCATGCTCGATCAGCAGAACGGCGGTGTTGCGCCGCTCGGCGATCCCCCGGATGACCGTCCCGATCTCGGCGCTCTCATGGGAGTCCAGACCGGCGGCCGGCTCGTCGAGGAACAGCACGTTCGGATCAGCGAGCAGCGCCCGAGCCACGCCGACGAGCCGCGCCCGGCCATGCGGAAGCTCAGCGGGCTTGCTGTCCAGCAGATCCGTCAGCCCGAACTCCTCGATGATCTCTTCCATGGTGACGGACGGACGCTGCCGCCCAGGACGGATCATGTCGGTGAAGTAGTACCCCGGCGCCTGGGTGTCCGCGGCGGCGAGCAGATTCTCCCGGACCGTCATGTCCGGGAACAGCTCGACCGCCTGGAAGGACCGGGCCAGCCCGGCCCGTGCCCGCCGTACCGGCGACCATCCGGCGATGGGCTTCCCGTCGAGCAGCACCTCACCCGACGTCGGCTTGGTGAAGCCGGTGACGATGTCCAGCAAGGTCGTCTTGCCCGCGCCGTTGGGGCCGATCAGCCCCAGCACCTTGCCCGGCTCAACGCGCAGGTTGACGTCGCTGAGCGCCTGCACCCCACCGAAACGGACGCTGAGATTACGCACCTCAAGAACCGCGGGCTCACGGCGACGGCTGGCGGCCGGACTGTCAGCGGCAGCGCCGCCGGCTCCGTCGGCTGCGTCGGCTCCGT
>NZ_CAKJTP010000015.1:40370-45831 GCF_917627335.1 Protofrankia sp. CiT1
CCGGTCGCGGTGGTACCAGCGGGCGCCGCACCGTCTACAGCCGGCGCTGGTGCCGATCCGCCGCCGCGCAGCCGTGCGACAAGTGCCTGATAACCATCGGAGTTGAGTTTGGCGATCCCGTCCGGGGCCTGGAAAAGTGTCAGGATGACGCCACCACCGGCGATGAGGGGCAGCCAGCCGCTGATGTCACCGAGCGAATCAACGATCTTCGCCGTGACACCGCCCGCAATCATGGTGGCGCCGGCCAGGCTGCCCGACGCCCAGCCAATACCGCCAATCACCGCATACATGACGACGTTGATGGACCCGAACACGTCGAACTGGGTGAAGACCACGGTCGGGCTGCGGAACCCGGTGAGGATCCCGCCGATCGCGCCGATCGCGGCGGCCAGGCCGAAGGCGTAGAGCTTGGCCCCGTAGACCCCGATGCCGATCGACGCGGCAGCCCGCTCATTGCTGCGGATCGCCAGCAGCCGCCGACCGGTGCGGCCACGCCGCACATTGGCCACGAGGAGACCGAGCAACACCAACATGATCAGGACAAGAGTCGCGTAGCGCCGAGGGTAGGTGATCGGGTCGAGGTCGACACCGAACAGGGACGGCGTCCCGACATTGGTCCCGTCAAGCCCGCCGGTGAGCTCACCGTTACCCAAGATCATATTCTGGATCACCAGTGCCAGGCCGAGCGTGGCGACCGCGAGGTTAACCCCACGGGTACGCAGTGCGGGCAGCGCCACAATGAGACCGGCCGGTATCGCGGCAAGAACACCGACGAGTGCCGCCAGCCAGAATGGCCACCCCGACGCGGCGACCAGCCGGGCCGCGACCCAGGCACCGAAGCCGGCCAACGCCCACTGACTGAGCGAGAGCTGTCCAGCGTAACCGGTGACGACGACGACGGACAGCACGAGCACCGCCGCGATGAAGGTCGTGGCGAGCGAGTCGACCCAGTCGGTAGGCACTGTCCAGACGAGCAACGCACCCGCGGCGATCGCCGGAATGAGCAGCGGCAGGTTCACCCGTCCTGGACCGGGCAACGGCAACCGCACGGGAAGGTCACCGCGGGCGGGCCGGGCACGTCCACCGAGAGTGAGAATGACGATAATCAACAGGAACGGTACGGAATCCGCGAGCCCGGTGACGTCGGCGAGGTAGCGTCCGACCTCCGCCTGCACGACACCGAGCAGCATGGCGCCGCCGATCGTGAGCAGGAAGGACGAGAAGCCTCCGACCAGCGCCGCCGCGAGCGCGGGAACGACAAGCAGGGTGAGTGCACCCGCGGACAGTCCGGTGATGGGCGCGAGGAAGATCGCGGCGGTGGCGTACAGCGCGCCGCCGACGCTCCAGTTCACCAGCTCAATCATGGATGTCGACCATCCGGAGGCCGCTGCCGTGCGCCGGTTCTCCGCCACCGCCGTGGTCGCGAGACCGAACCGGGTCCGGGAATAGATCAACCACAGGACGGCCGCGAGCACGATCAGAAGACCGATGAGGACGATACGGTCCTTACCGATGACCAACGAGCCGGTCACGTGGACCGCCTTGGTCGGCAGGATCGACTTCACCAGCTCCTGCGCGGACCCCCAGACAAGCACCACCACGCCCTCGAGGAACAGCAGGACTCCGAGCGTGGCGATGAGCTTGACCAACGCGGAGGCCCGGCGCAGCGGGACCATGACCAACAGGTGGGTGGCACCACCCAGCGCCGCCCCGAACGCGATACTCAGCACCAGCGCGGCGATCCAGTTCACATGATGGGTGTCGCGCAGGTCATAGAAGACGAAGGCGGCGAAACCGCCCGTCACGCCGCTGGCGAAGTTCAGTACTCCGGAGGCTCGGAAGACCAGCACGATCCCGAGCGCGGCCAGCGCGTACAAGCTGCCCGTGCCAAGACCCAGCAGGGCAAAGCGGAGGAAATCCACGTCGGAAAGCCTTTCTGCCGAGAACGCGGGTATGCCGGCGCACCCGGCCGCGGGAGGAACCGCGGCCGGGTGCCGAAACAGCCGCGGTTAGGAGCTGCCGAGGACGTTGAATGCCTGGTTGTCGAACAGTGGTGTACGGGTACCGTTTTTGACCTCGGAGAAGTACACACTGGTGGTGAAAATCCGGTTACCGTCGAACAGAACCTTGATCGGCTTGGCGAAGTCCACCTTGGGCAGCGGCGAGAAGTCGATCTCTCCGGCGGTGTTCAGAGCATTGGCCAGGCTCTCCCCGTCGATCGTGGTCAGCTTCGCCGCGTACTGGGCCACCAGGTGGACGGTCGCCCACGCGGTCATGGCACCTTCGCTGCGGGTGTCAGCGGCAACACCGGCGGCATCCAGCTCGGAGTTGAACTGCTTGATCGCGGGAATGGTGGTATCGCTGGCCGGTGGCATCGAACCAACCAGCACCAGCCCGTCCGCGGCCGATCCAAGCGTCTTGATCATTTTATCCTCGATGACCGTAGCGCCGTAGGCGGTCGTGACCTTGGAGCCCGCCTGCGAGAGCGCCTGCAACAGCTTGGACGCCTGGCTCGAGCCCAGCACCATGTCGATGCAGTCGGTGGTGCCGCTGGTCAACGTGGCCGCGCTGGTCGTCAGGTCGGTGGCAGTCGGCGCGATCGGCACAGTCTTGTTGATGTTCAGGTTGAACGACTTGAGGCCGATGCCGAAGAAGGAAGCCGAGTTGCGTCCAGCCGCGATGTCGACGACCGCGACGGCCGGATCCTTCTTACCCAGCTTGCCACAGGCCGTCCCGCCACCGGCGATGTTGACCGCGCCGCTGCCGAACGGGAAGGAGTACGGGCTCTTGAGCTCACTGGCGCTGCTCGGTACTTCACCGATCGCCGGGATCTTCGCCTTCTCCAGGATCGGCATGTACCGGTCGCCGGTGCTGGAGTTGGCCGTCACGAACAGGTACTTGCCCTGAACGGCCTGGGTCGCACAATCAGCGCCCTTGTTCGGGTCGAACTGGTCATCGCAGGCGGTGACCTCCAGCGGCCGGCCCTTGATACCGCCGGCCTTGTTGATTGCTTGAGCCGCGGCCTTCACCGCCGCGGGGACTCCCGGGTAGCTGTCGGACGGGCCTGACAGCGCCTGGATCGTCATGATCTTTATGGGTTCGCCGGAAAGCTTGGTCGCCGACCCCGACGCGGCACTCCCGTCATTCGACGAAGAACTACCGCATGCGGCCAGCGCGAGGGCACCGGCAAGCGCTACGGCGAAGGGTGCCTTCGAGCGGACTTTCATGATCCTCCTTGAGAAGGGTAACTGAATCACCGAACGCAACAGTATGAATCGCTTAATCGGATAGACATTTCTACAGTGCGCGAAGTGTGACCTTTGACACCACACCCGTCAAGTCCCAGACTCACCGCATGCCCGGAAATCCACGAATATGACTCTTGGTGTCAGTACCAGCACAATCTGGTCCACCTGCGCGGTCAGCGGAGCCGGCTCGGCAAGGGCCTAACCGCGCGCGATCGCCGAGGCCGCGGCCATGGTCTCCGCGCTCAGCTCCCACTCGGCGGCGGCGACGTTGGTGCGGAGCTGCGCCGGCGAGGTCACGCCAGCGATCACCGATGCCACCGCGGGTTGCGCGATCAGCCAGGCGATCGAGAGTTCCAGGAGGGTGTGCCCGTCCTGGCCAGCCAGCCTCTCGAAGGCCTCAAGGCGGTCGTGTGTGCGCTCGGAGAGGATTTTCGCCGCCACCGCAGGGGCTACATGATCTCCGAGGCGGGTGCCCGCGGGGGGAGCCTGCCCCCGGCGATACTTGCCGGTGAGAACTCCGGAGGCGAGGGGGAAGAACGGAAGAAACGCCATGCCCTGGGCGGACGCTGCTGGCACGGTGTCGGAAAGCGCCTGCGGCCGCAACAGATTGAGCCGGTTCTGGACGCTGGCGAACGGCCTCAGGCCATGATCGTTCGCGGCGCGCGCCGCCTCGTCGATCTGGGCGGTGGCCATGTTCGCACACCCGATCTCCCGGGCCTTGCCCGCCTGAACGAGGCCCTCCAACGCACCGAGGGTCTCCTCGATCGGCACGGACGGGTCGGGGAAGTGCAGCTGGTAGAGGTCGATACGGTCGGTGCGCAGCCGCCGCAGGCTCGCCTCGACGGCCGTCGTGATCCAGCGGGGGCTCGCGCCGCCTTCGCCGGGCGCCGCGCCGTAGCGCGACCCGAACTTCGTCGCGATCACGACTTCGTCGCGGCGGGCCGCCAACAGACGCCCGAGCAGCTCCTCGGACGCGCCGGCACCGTACTCGTCAGCCGTGTCGAAGAAGGTCACGCCGCTGTCGGCGGCGGCGGCGAGGATGGCCGCGGTCCTGGTCTCGTCGCAGGTGGTGCCGAGCTGGTTGCAGCCCAGCCCCACGACCGAGACCTCCAGGCTACCGATCCTTCGGGTACGCATTCCCGTCCCTTCCCCGTCCGGTACCGCTGTCGGCACCGGTACCGGCAGCGGCAGCCGCTACAGCCATGCCGGTCCTCCTCGTGGTTCGCGGCGGTACGTCATGAGCCCAGGAGTGCCAGCGCGCTCTCGATCAATCCGGGGATGGCCTGCGCGTAGCGCTCAGCGGACGGGTCCGGGCTGGGCCGCCGCCGGTTGTGCTTGACGATGAGAGACAGCGTGGCCGCCGACTTGAAGTGGACCAGTGCGTCGAACCAACGCAGATCGGCCACGGCCGTGCCCCGGGCCTGCTCGTAGGTGTCCAGGACGGCAGCGGCGGACGGGACGCCCGGCGGGTCGAAACGCGCGATCGGGCTGCCCATCACCCCACACATGGACAGAAACCAGGCCAGGTCCAATCTGGGATCGCCCACCGTCCAGATCTCCCAGTCGATGACGGCGGTGATGTCGCCGCCGACGGCGAGCATGTTGCCCAGGCGCCAGTCACCGTGCACCACGACCGGGGCGAGCTCCGCCGGCAGCCGGGCGCGCAGTGCCGCGGCACACTCCGAGTGGCGCGGCCGCAACGCCTGTTCGACCGTGTCCAGCGCGCGCTCCCACCGACCGACCTCATCCGCCAGGGACACCGGCCGCTCATCCCCCAGGCCCACCGACACCGGCGAGATGGCCTGCATCGCCGCGAGCATGCGCGCCGCCGCGGCGAAGCGGCCCCGCACCGCCGCGGGTGCGAGCGGCGCCCGCGGCGTATCCATGATCGGCTCGTAGGAGTCCCCGTCGATGAAGTCCATCGCGAACAGCGGTGGGATTCCCGGCGGGTCCCCCGGGTCGCCGAAGAGCACCCGGGGCACCCGGATGTCCGGCACGGCAGCCAACGCGCGCAACAACCGGGCCTGTCGTAGAACGTCCCGGTTGCGGACCGGAGACACACCGGGCGTGGCAACCTTGAGCACGACCCGACGGCGTCCACCGGCGGCGTCCACCAGTGACGCGGCGAAGGTGTGGCCCGACTGGCCACCGGTGAGCTCGACAAGATCCTCGACCGCCACCTCGCCCGCCGGGCCACCCGCACCCGCACCCGC
>NZ_CAKJTP010000015.1:46014-49191 GCF_917627335.1 Protofrankia sp. CiT1
CTGAACGCACCCGCCGAGCGAGCTCGTCGAGGTTGATGACCGGCGTCGCGGCAGGCCGCATGGTCACGCCTGGCTCGTCGTGGGTGCCACGCCCCAGGTTGCGAGCACCTCGCCGACGCTCGTCGCCACCGGGCCGGGTGGGGTGGACGCGGGTGTGCGGCTGAAGCGCGGGGCGGGCGCGGGACGCACCGCTCCCCCGCGGTCGGTGAAGGTCCCGCGGTGGGCGATGTGCGGATGCGAGGGCGCCTCGTCCATCGACAGCACCGGGGCGAAGCAGGCGTCGGTGTGCTCCAGCAACGCGCACCACTCGTCCCTGGTCCGCGTTCTGAACACGTCGGCGAGCCGGGCCTTCATCGGCCGCCAGCCGCTCTTGTCCCACTGTGTCGCCGCGTCGACCGGGTCGATCCCGATCAGCTCCAGCAGGATGCGGTAGAAGTTGTTCTCTATCGCGCCGACCGCGATGTGACGGCCGTCGGCGGTCTCGTAGACGTTGTAGAAGGGTGCGCCGGTGTCCAGGGTGTTGGTGCCCCGCGGGCCATCCCACGTCCCGGACGCACGCATCTCGTGCGTCATCATCATCATCAGCGCGGCCCCGTCGACCATGGCCGCGTCAACGACCTGACCGAGCCCGGACGCCCTCGTCTCGAACAGCGCGCACATCACCCCGAAGCCGAGCAGCATCCCGCCGCCACCGAAGTCACCGACGAGGTTGAGCGGCGGGACCGGCGCCTGTCCCTCCCGACCGATCGGGTCCAGCGCCCCCGCGAGCGCGATGTAGTTGATGTCGTGGCCGGCCGCCCGAGCATAAGGACCCTCCTGGCCCCAACCGGTCACCCGCCCGTAGACGAGCCGAGGGTTGCGGGCAAGGCAGACCTCGGGGCCGACACCGAGACGCTCGGCCACGCCCGGTCGGTAACCCTCGATGAAGACATCCGCGGCGTCGGTGAGCGCGAGCACCGCGGCCACCCCCGCTGGATCCTTGAGGTCGACGGTGACGGTCCGCCGGCCGCGGGCCAGCAGCACGGACGCCGGCTCGGCCTGCGCGCCGGGTGAACGGTCCACCGAGACGACGTCGGCTCCCATGTCGGCGAGCAGCATCGCGGCGAACGGCCCAGGCCCCTGGCCGGCGAGTTCCACAACGCGCACCCCTCGCAGTGGCCCGCCGGTTAATGTCCCGGTCGTCTGTTCCTCGGTTGCCTGTTCCTCGGTCATCGCCCGCCCATCCTGTCGACCCGCCCATCCTGTCGGCCTGTCGGCCTGTCCGGTGTCCGGTGCCGTGCCATCGGCCGGTGGCACGGCACGCTGCCCCCGCTCACGTGTTCACGTGTTCACGTGTCGCCGAAGACGGGCGCGCGCCTGGCGAGGAAGGCGGCCTCCGCCTCGCGGCAGTCCTCGGTCAGGCTGGCAAGGATCTGGGTACGGTTCTCCAGCTGCATCGCGGCGTCGAGGCTCGGGGCGTCGATGTTCTTCCAGAGCACCTGTTTGGTCATCCGGACCCCGAACGGGCTGTTGGCCATGATCGCCGAAGCGATCGACAGTGCCTCGTCCAGTACCCTGCCGTCGTCGACGACCCGCAGCACCAAGCCGTTGTCCCTGGCCTCCAGCGCGTCGATCAACCGACCGGTCAGCATCATCTCGGCTGCCGCCGTCGGCCCGACGATCCGGGGCAGGAAGTAACTGGTGCCCATGTCCGCGCCGGACAGACCGATACGCACAAAGGCCACGTTGAAGCGGGCGGAGCTCGCGGCGAGCCGGATGTCCGCGGCCAGCGCGAGGGCCAGCCCCGCGCCCGAAGCTGGGCCGTTGACCGCGGCGATGACCGCCTGCGGCAACTCGTGGATGGTTTTGATCAACTGAGCCGCCCGGGTCTGCCAGGCCATCCCGAACTGGATCCGGCCGAGATCCGACGCGGCGGGGTCCGCGCCGAGGTCGCGCAGGTCCTGCCCTGAGCAGAAGCCCCGGCCCGCACCCGTGATCACCAGGACCCGGGTCGAGACGTCCCGGGACAGGGCGTCGACGATCTGTTCGATCTCGTCGTACATCTTCAGCGTGATGGCGTTCAGCCGGTCCGGCCGGTTGAGGGTGAGGACGGCGACGCGCGGAGCCACTTCCTCGAAGCTGATGGTCTCCAAACTGCCGGTCTCCAACGCTTCAGCGCTCCTTCGGCCGGGACGACGCCGCCCCCACAACAACATGTGCGACCGGCCGTCCATGTCAGGGGGATGGCATCGCAACGGTGGCTGCCGACGCTACGCTTTCGCGTACTTGTAGTGCAATGCGTTTGATAGTCTAACTTTAAAAATGCAGGCTTCCGCCCTGATTGACAACGATCCAGCGTGCTGTGCTGACCGCCCTCCAAGCGTCTCCCTCTCCCTCTCCTCTCCCGCTCCCGTAGCTCATGGCTCATAGGAGGAAACGGCCCATGCCACCCGTCGCGGTCATGTTCACCTTCTCGGTGCCAGCGGACAAGATCGACGATGCGATCGGGATCCTGGGCGAGATCAGCGCGGCCATGAAGGCCGAGGAACCGGCCGTCCTGATGCACGTCTCCCACCAGCGGGCCGACAAGCCGGGTTCGTTCGCCTTCTACGAGCTATACCCCGACGAGACAGCGTTCAAGGCCCACGGCAAGGGTCCGATCATGAAAGCGGCCGGTAGACGGCTCAACGCCCTGATGGAACAGCCGGGCAAGGGCTTCATCCTCAGCCCCGTCACCGGCGTCGGCCTGCCCACCTCAGCGCGCCCCTGAGCGTCCCGACCCTCCGACCCTCCGACCCTCCGACCCTCCGACCGAGTTTTATACAAGCCTGCCTTGACAGGGTGGTATAAAACTACTCGTGACTGTGAGTCGCGAGCAGCTCCGCCGTGAAGCGGACAGGGCGATCGACGAGGTGCTCGCGGGACGGGAAGCGTGCGAGCTGGAGTCGCAGACACTCGACTTCAAGGAGCTGAAGCGTCCCGCGGGCAACGACCGCGACCTGCTGAAGGCCGCGGCTGCCGACCTCGCCGAAGCTGTGGCCTGCCTGGCCAACAGCCGGGGCGGGACGGTCATCGTCGGGGTGCGCGACGATGGGGCTGGGCCCGCGGCCATCGTGGGCGTACCCACCGACCTCGACATAGACGATCTTCGCCATCGAATCTGGCAGCACACGTCGCCATCCTTGGTAGTCGATATTG
>NZ_CAKJTP010000015.1:49919-54632 GCF_917627335.1 Protofrankia sp. CiT1
CGGCGGCGGACGCCGGCCGGTCCCCTTACCCGTCCATCATCAGTCCACCGAACTCCCCTGATTGTCGCCCTGGCCGATCTTCTTCGGGATATTGACGCAATCAACGAGACCACGTCGGTCACACTTCCCACCGGCGTGCAACAACAACTCGAAACGATTCCCGGCCCGGCCGCGCGCGAAGCCGTGGTCAACGCAATCGCACACCGCGACTACCGGCATCCTGAGCCGGTAGTCGTCGAGCACAGCCCCAGCCGGCTCGTTGTGACATCACCTGGGGAGCTGGTGTTCGGGGTAACCGAGGAGAACTTGCTCACGCATGTGTCCAAGCCGCGAAACCGCTGCCTGGTCGAGGCGCTGCGGGTACTCCGCCTGGCGGAAAGAGCCGGCACCGGTGTCGATGTGATGGTGCGGGTCATGATCCGCGCAGGACACCCGCCGCCGGTCTTTACAAGCGGGAGCGGGAGCGTCCGGGTCGTCATCGACGGCGGTGCTCCTGTGACACGCCTTGCGGTAATGATCGCAAGCCTGCCTGTTGAGGTGCAGGACGACACTGATGCAATTCTGCTCATTCATTTCCTTCGGTCCCATGCGACCGTCGATGCGGTTAAGATCGCTCCTATCCTCCAGAAGAGCGTTGAAGAGGCATCCGAGGCTCTCCGGCGGCTGTCGGACGACACCTACGATCTGCTGGAGCCGGTTCGAGCGACACGCCGGTACCGGATACCCGCGTATCGCTTCCGGGAACGTACGCGCGCGGAACTGGGCACGCTGCTGCCCTACCATCGCAACGACTCCGATGAGATCGAGCGTCGTATCGCCGCGCACCTGCGTGAATATGGGACGATCTCCAACCAGACCGTCCAGAACCTGTTCCTGGTGGGGGTCCAGCGGGCGAGCACGCTCCTGCGTTCGCTCGCGGAGAAGGGCGTGCTCCAGCGCACGGCCGACTCGCCGACCCGCGGACCGACCGTCAGGTACGAAGCCGGGCCGGCGTTTCCACAACGCGGCAGCCGCCGCCGATGAAACCGAGGGATGCGGGTCACTGTGAGCGCGCCAAGACCACCCGACGACAACCACATGACCGAACGCCCCTACATCCTGCTGTCGGCCGCCACATCCGTGGACGGCTACCTCGACGACACCACCAACCAACGGCTGATAATCTCCAACAGGGCCGACCTCGACCGGGTCGACGAAGTCCGTGCCAGCGTCGATGCCATCCTCGTAGGCGCGAACACCATCCGCCGTGACAACCCCCGGCTGCTGATCCGCTCAACAGCCCGCCGCACCGGCCGGATAACCCGCGGCCTACCCGAAAACCCCATCAAAATCACCCTCACCAGTCGCGGCGACCTCGACCCCACCGCCAGCTTCTTCACCACCGGGCCAGCCGAGAAAATCGTCTATGTCACGACTCCCGCCGTGAACAAGACCCGCGAGCACCTCACCGACGTGGCATCTGTCGTGGACACCGGTAACCCACTCAATCTCCACACTCTCCTGGCCGACCTCGCCGCGCGCGGCGTACGCCGGCTGATGGTCGAGGGCGGCGGCACCATCCACACCCAGTTCCTCACCGCCGGGCTCGCCAACGAGATCCACCTGGTGATCGCGCCGTTCTTCATCGGCGACCCGGCCGCACCCCGCTTCGCCGGCACCGGCACCTTTCCCCACCACCCCGGCCACCGGATGACACTGGCCGAGGCCCGTCAGCTCGACGACGTCGTCTTCCTGCGCTACCTGCTCGGCTGACCTCTGTTCTGTGGTCGGCATTGTCAGCGGCGTCCGAGCGGTGTGGTTGACGTCAGAGTGCCAGCCACTTGTCGAATGAGGGCCTGTCGATCACTTCAGGAGGACTTCCTCGCTGATGAGTGCGGAGGGTCTGGGTATATCCCCACAAGGCGTCAGCGTCGACCCATTCCCGCTTGGCCGCGACCTTCAACAGGTGCCAGGTCCTGACTACTTTGATCTTGTTCCGAGCGGCGAGCCGTACGGCATCGTTGTCATCGGTGACGAAGAATCCGTGCACGCGGCGACGGATCATGATTGCGAGCGTCTCGGCTTCACCGAGGTGTCGGTGCGGGTGGTCACCTGGGCTGGCAAGCTCCTCGCGAAGAAGCCTCGTGTCCTGAAGTTCTGCCGCGTCGGGGAACCAGGGCGACCCGAAAATGCCCCTGGCATCAGCCAACGCGGCGAGACCGGGTTTGCGTGCCGACGAGTCGCATTCCGATGCCACGGTGGCGCACCAGTGGCCGTGGCCGTTCGCCAGCCGCTCCAGCAGATCCATCCGGTTGATGATCGCAAAATTGATCAGAACTGTGTTGTCCGGGAACAGGAGCACGGCCACGGTTCAGAGGTCCAACGCCCTAGCAAGATCATCAATGGTCACCTCAGGCACTGCGGGGATGTCAACATCCAGCGCATCGGGATCAATACCGAGCATCCAGGCGAGCGTTCCCTTGCCGAGGGTCCCGGCTTCGATCCCTTTGAGGTGCGCCTCCTGCAGCGTGAGGGGGAAACGACGCTGGGCGGCTGCGTCCATACGCAAAGTGATCTCATCTTTACCTGAATTGGGCGCCCGGTGACGCCGCAACAAACGCTGGGTCGGTTGTCCGGCCCATTCCCGCACCACATCGGGCACGTAGCCGTTCAGGGCATGCAGGCGGCGGGCGAGTGCGTCGGTGGACACACCCCACCGCCACACGAGGTCAGCCAGCCCGGCCGCCTCGTACCGGTCCCAGTCAATCACGGCAAGCGACTCACGGGGGAGCAGAAGCTCCGCCGCGAACGCGTTCGCGGCCGCCTCGCGCTGGTCCCGCTCGGCCGCGGAGAACCCCTGGTCGTGGTGACCCCAGACGAGATGGCCCAACTCATGTGCCATTGACCAGTTCTCCCAGAACCAGTTCCCGGTCGCCGAGAGCGCGATCACATGGCGGCCACCGATGGTGAACGAGTACGCGGTGGACAGGTCTGCGATCCGCACAACATCGACGCCGAACCGGCTCTCCAGCCGATCCGCGAAGGGGCGCACGAAGTCCTCACCCAGCGCCACCCTGACCCCATCAGCACCAGCCCCGTCAACACTCTCTGGAAGGGCTGGTCCGTGCTGCGGTTCGGAGTAGGCCTGACGGTAGGCCAAGGCGATGTCGCGTAGCACCAGCCCGTCAGCGTCACGCTCGGGTACGCTCCGACGACCCGTCAGGTGATTAAAATCGTGACGCGCCGCGACGACCAGCCGATGCGGGTCGGGCTGTCCGGTGATCAGCCAATGGATGTCCGCATCCAGCAGGTCAGCCAGGCGCGCCAACTCGATCGAGGAGAAGGCGCGCTTGCCGTTTAGCGCGCGCGAGAACGCATCGGGCGGCATCCCGATGTCCGCCGCGATGTCCCGCTGCCGGGTGGTGGGGCAGACCTGCCTGATATGCTCCAGCACGCGGTCACCAATACTGTGCATACATGCATGCTACCTGTTCCGTTGGGAAAATCCCAACGGAACGCATCTGTCCGGGCCACGTGGCTACCTCCGCGGGGCCTACCCCAGCGCAGGGCCGCCGCAGCCACGGCACGACGGATGGACGTCCGAAACCCCCGTGTCGGGCAGAAAATACGTGTCGCTCTTCCACTCGTGACCTGCCGAACCGTTGTGATCAACGGTATCGCGGACCATTACTCAGTCGGTGACTCGACGACCTCCGCATGCGAGGCGTCCTGTTGCGCGGTGCGCACGGCGGCATCCGCGGATGAGCCGTCGGCCGCGGCGATCTGTGGACGCGGGCCGTCGCTGGAGAACTCGGCTGTCGGGCCGCCGCTGAGCGAGCCGATCAGGTTCGTCAGTTCACGCATGATGTCGGGCCCGAACCCGGCCAGCCCGGTCATCAGACTGACCAGCCCCTTGTCGTGGGAACCCGCAATGTAGGTCCGCAGGTTCGGCAGCAGTTTGCCCTTGGCCTCCAGGATCTCCGGTAGTCTTTCCACGATCATCCGTTGGATGTTCTCCTCGTGGTGGCCGCCTTCAATACGCAGCCGTTCGGCCAGTTTGTATGCCTCCAGCTCGGCCAGTGCCCGGGCGTGGTCGCGTTCCGACGCCCGGCTTTCATCCGCCACCGCTATGCGTGCCCTGGCGACTTCCAGCCGTCTCAGCTCAGCATAGGTGTCGGCATCCGCTCTGGCCCGCTCCGCCGTCAGCCGCTCGTTCGCCTCCCGCCGGGACCGCGTGGCACTGATCTGATCCTCTATAGCCAGTTTGGTCGTAAGCGTCCGCAGGTGAGCGTCCAGCGATATCTTCTTCTCCCGCTCCGCCACCCAGTCCGCAGGCAGCACAACGTTCGCGACGGACAGTGGCCGCGGTTCGAATCCCATCTCCACCAGTGCCGGCCTGGACCTCCACATCACCTCGTCCGCGATCTTTCCGAAATCGCGATCGACCTGCCCCATGGCCCGTTCGCCCACCACGTCACGAATATGTACGACAAGGGTGTCGATGACTTGCCGGTGCATGTTCTCCGTGTCCTCGCCGAAATGCTCGCTCACCGTCCGGATCGCCTGCTCGTCTCGTGGGATCCGAAAAGCTGTACGAAGATCGAGCGTCAGCGGCACCTCGTCGGAGGACTGACAGGTCACCCGGAACTCGATCGGCTGCCACTGCAACGAAATCTTGGTGAGGATGGCGCCCGGAGGGAGGAAGATCCGCCCTTTCAGCACCACCTTGATGCG
>NZ_CAKJTP010000015.1:55042-58000 GCF_917627335.1 Protofrankia sp. CiT1
ATGATCCCACCACCCCGAGACGACACCCGCCTCGTCCTGGCCCAGCGGTTCCGACAATTTTGCCATGACGACTCCTAGAACAAACAGCGCCAGCAGCGCGAAGAATAATTTGGGGATGACGAACAACAGCCAGCCGGCCAGCGCTGTCACCGCGATCAGCGCGCCGAGATTCCAGGGTGACTGGTTCCTCAGCCATGCACGCCAGTCATTCATATCGGCCCCGGTGTCATCAGACTGACTGGATGGCCCGCATGACGTCAACCAGGCCGTGCCCCTGAAACTCCCGTACCCGGCCGAGATCGGTCGCGGAGTCCAGGAAAACCTTTTTTACCCGTTCGGGGCTGCCGATAAACTCGCTACGCACCGAGAGAAAGGCGGCGATGGCCCCGGAGACGTGTGCCGCCGCCAAGCTCGTCCCGCTGAACTCGCTGTAGTCTGGATAGTCCCAGTCCTCGTCGTCGGGCTGGGCCGTCGAACTGACGCAGCTCACAATGTGTTCGCCGGGGGCGACAAGGTCCGGCTTGAGCCGGCCATCCCCCGTCGGCCCCTTGGAGGAAAAATAGGAAACCCCGTACCGGTGCGGGGCGACTCGATGCGTGGAGCCGACCGTGATAGCGCCGAAGGCGTTTCCTGGATCGTTGATCGTAACGCCCGCGCTGAAATCATCGGTGTTCCGGGCTACTTCCGTCCGCACGAAACCCGAATTGCCGGCGGCAACGACCACCAACACGCCCGAGGCGACCATGCGGTCGACCTCGTTGCACAGCGGGGAATACCCGCCGACAAACCACTCCGGGTAAAACGAGTAGCCAAGGCTCAGATTTACTCCGTGAATGCGAATGTTACGGCCGTAGTCGTTGACCCGCTGGATGTGCTCCAGCGCCGCGATCACCGCACTCACGTTGGCCAGCCGGCCCGCGCCGAACACCTTGTAGCTCACAATCTTACAACGCGGGGCGACACCGCCGATCCTGGTGATCGCGGACGTGTACGCATCCACCGTCTTGTCGCCGTCAAGCAGCATCTGGCGGACACGTAACCGACGTCCACCGGTTTCGGCGGAGTCAGCCGCCACCTCACCCGCGATGATACCGGCGACCGGCGTGCCATGCCCGATACCATAATCATCCCGGGTTGGAGCGTTGCCGTCCGTCAGATCGACGTGCTCAAGTTGAGCCGGCAGACTGAGATTGTCCCATTTAGCAAAGTGTGGGTGCCGCTCGTCAACCCCGGAGTCGACAACCGCCCAGACAATGTTTTCACCGAACGCGCCGAAGGTTGCCTGGGCCGCGTCGCCCTTTATCACCGCCACGGACCTGTCCAGCAGCGCCGAAACTTCGAAGTCGGGCCAGACCCGCCGGATCGCGCGCAGCCGCCAGTTGCCGGCATCCTGTTCAGCCTGCTCGACATCGACGTGGACGACCCAGCGCACAGCCTCCGGCGGGAGGACCGCGACGACGTAGGAACGGCCCAGCTCCCGAGACAGCCGCGACTCACCGATGTCGTCGAACACGTTCATCTCGCTGAACCGCACGGCTGCCTCGGTCAGCAGCGTGCGCACGGTATTCGCGGCACCGCGGCGGCCGGCGGGGAAATCCGGGTTGAGGTCGAAGATGACCCGGACGGTGCCTGATGCGCTTCGGCTCTCCAGCTCTGTCAGCCGCGACTCCAGCGCAGGCGTGATGACGGACCGGGCATGCGTTACCGGCCGGCGGCCAGGATCATCGAATTTCATTACGTCCCCCGATCTGCGGCATTGGACGGCCATGGGACCGCCGGATCCGACTATATATGCGATAAGGCTGGGGAAATTCCCCCTGATACGGGATTGCCGCACTCACTCAAACGTCCCTACGGGTGGAAAGGTTCCGCATCGTCGACCGGATGCGTAGCCGACGGGGACGTGGACGGGTTCGGCAGACGCCACAGAGCCGCCTCACCGGCGTCGGATGCGGTGGCGAACCAGCGCCCGTCAGGGCTGAACGCGACCGCGTTTACGCGCGGTTCGTGCACCGATCGGTGCCTCGCCGGCCCCGCGGAAAGATCATAAACAAAGACCACCCGATATGCCGGGCTGTGCGCGGCCATGAAACGTCCGTCCCGGCTGACGGTAAGCGCGCCCGGCGTTCTGGGGTGGGAGAACCGTGCCCGTACCCGGCAGGCTGCCACGTCGATAAACGAGATGACCATCGAACGGTGGCGTAACACAAGCAACTGGCCGGCCAGGCCGAGCGCGGCGTCCACTACCTCGGAGCCCGCCGCGGTGAAGTCCCCAGCATCTTTACCGGCCGCCGAGGGGTAGACGCAGGCACCGGTGGCGAGCGCCCACAGCCGTGGCGAACAGCTGTCATCCAGGGTGACCAACCACCCGCCATCCCAACTGAACCGAGCCGCCGTCACACGACGTACCGTCTCCACGGTCTTCCTGATCTCGCCACTGGCGCTGTGGCGCATCACCAGGCGCTCCGAACGGGTGTCCCGAAGCGCGATGAAGCGACCGTCCGGGCTCGCCGCGACAAAGGCCTCCCCCTCGGCCCCCAACCGGCTTCCGGCCAAGGCAATGCCCCGGTCAACGCCCCGGTCAACGCCCAGGTCATGGCGCCAAGCAGCGGCCTGCGGGAAACAGCTCAACAGGTACCGCCCAGCCGGGCCGAACAACAGCGCGGGGGGCGTCTGTCCACTCGCCCAGAGGTGGGTCACCCGAGCAGCCGACACATCCCACAATCGGGAATTCCCGTCCAGACAAACCGTTGCGAGCAGCGAGTCATCGGGGCTGAACACGGCATGCCGAACCGGTGCCGGATGCACGAAGGTCCCTTGGCAGCGGAGGCTGTCGACCTCCCAGCACCGGACCGCGCCGTCCCGACCGCCTGTCACCAGCCGCCGCGAGTCGGAACTGAACGCAACCACGAGTACGGGCGACAGCCGGCCGCCGGCTGAGGGGCTGGCGTGCCGCAG
>NZ_CAKJTP010000016.1:0-30205 GCF_917627335.1 Protofrankia sp. CiT1
ACGAATATTAGCCCGGTCGCCATGGGCTCCACCACGCCGGCCCGACGACAGGGGCGCAACCCACCGGCGCCCGGCGCCCGGCGCCACGATAGCCGCAGCCGCAGCCGCAACTGTGTTCATGACCAGGAGAGCATGACCAGAATGGCTAGATTGTGACCAAGGGGACGAGTCCGCCACCTCAGCGAAAGATCAAGGCCGGAGCACACACGCAGCGATGCCCGCGGAGACGAGTCAGTTGGCGGACCGCTCCAAATGCCGGTCGAGTCCACGTGCCTCAGAGCGTGTTTGAGATCGGGCTTTCGATCAGTGAGCCGCGTCCAGGCGCCCCCTGGCAAGGCAGAAGGCCGAAGCGATACCGGATGAGTTGTATCGGTTCGGCCGACAACGCGGCCAGGGGGCGCCTGGACGCGGCGAGCCGGAATGACGATCTCAAACGCGCTCTCAGGGACGGCAAGCAAGGCCAACCGCGCTTGAGCTGCGTTCTGAAACCGCCAAACCGCGGACCGTAACAGGACGCGACACGCCACCATGATGGCGGGCACGGGCAACCGACCGGCTGGCAACGGAGCCCACCGAGGTATGCCCGCCATCAGGCGCAGCCAGTAATCATGATCAATTTAGTGTGACAAAAGCCGACGACACGCCATCCCGAGGATCAGTACATCATCCGCGGGTCAACATAATGTTTGAACTCAAGCAGGTTATCCGCAGGGTCGCGCAGCACCACGGTCCGATGCTGTTCGACCAGCCCGGCGAAACGTACCTGTTCGCACTGGAAGACCGGCACCTTACGCAGTTCGATCAGGCGCAGGAGCGCGTCGAAGTCGGCACCGTCCCGGAATGTCACGCCGAAATGGCGCGGGTACAACGCCAGCTCGCCCGGTTCATAATCGGGGCTGAGGTGGCAGACAAGCTGGTCGCCGAAGAAGTCAAGCGTGATCCGGTCGGCATAGCGGCGGGCGAGCCGGCAGCCGAGCAGATCGACGTAGAACCGCTCGGCCAGCGCCAGGTCTGTCACGGGTATGGCGAGGTGAAAGGTATCAGCGGTGTTCCGCACGGTTCGCTCCCTGTTCGCCCGCCGGCTCGAAGGCCAGCAGCGTGTCCGACCGGAGCCCGAGCCGCAGCGTCTCCAGGCCCACGATGTCGGCCGCGTGTACGTTCCCGAGATTGGCCTCCGGACCGACCCGGCGGATGAAGTGGGTCTGCAGGATCTTGGTGGGAGCCTCGAACACAAGTCGATCCACTGGCACGTCGGAATCCAGGATGTCCTCGATCAGGCCGAACCGCAACTGCCCGTCTGGCCGGCAGATGCCGCTGGTGCCGCTCTCGCGGGCTTCCAGAATCACCAGATGAGCGCCGGCATGCAGATCGGTCCGGATCGCCGCGAGCCACCGGGACGGTGACTGGCGCTCGGAACGTTCGGCGTCCTTGAACCCGACCTCGCTCAGCACGATGAACTCGTCGGCGAGCTTGGAAACGTAACTCGCTTTCTCCTCGACGCCAAGGTCGATCGTCCCGTTCGACACCTCCACATACCGGCAGCCCTGCTCGTGGCACAGTCCCCGGAAATCGTCAAAACGGTTCTGCAGAATATGCTTTTCGAACAAGGTGCCACCGAAGAAGAAATCGATACCCAGAGTGCGCAGACAATTGATCTTGTTCGCGAGGCCGGCTGTCACGAGCGAGGTGCCCCACCCGAACTTCACGAGGTCGATATGATCACTAAAGCTGACAACAGCATCACAGAAGTAGCCGGTCGGCAAGCCATTGTCGATCACCAAGGTAATTCCACGGGAACGCGGTTTCGACTGGCGCGCGGGCAGCGCGAGAGCACTGATGATCATACTGCGGCCTCCTGGAGCGGTACTCGCCGATCGGGGATCCGGCAGGCGGGGCGAAATCACCACGCGCGCCAAATGCCACCCCACCCTTCTCCCACTACATGAAAACGCCTTTAACGCCGCCTGTGAGCTTACTGAAAAGATCGGGTGGACAGCGTAATCCTACCGGTCGGGTAATCATGACCTGTCGACGGATCCATCAGTAAGCTCTCATCGAGTTCCGGGGTTTCGTTAACGTTGTTCGAGAAGGATGCGAGCGTGCCTGCTGTCCTTGGCAATCCTCGTTCGATGGATCTAGAAAAGCGGTCGTCCGCGGGCCGCCACCGCATGATCGATCTGGTGGAGGCTCGCAGCCGAGATCATCCCCATCGCGTCTTTCTCACGGATGCGGGCAGTGGCCACAGCCTGCGCTACGGTGAACTCAACACGACGATACGTGACTGGTGGTCGGAACTCGACCGCGCCGGCTGTCGGCCTGGGCAGCGGGTGGCAATCGCCGTCTCCGACCCGGTGGACTTCGCCACCGCCTACCTCGCGGCTATCACCAGCGGGCGCCACGCCGTCCCGCTGAGCCCGAGCGCTCCCCCGGCGGAGCTGCGGCGGATACTTGCCCTGGCCCGGCCCGCCGCGGTGGTCACAGACCAGGGCCTGCCCCCAGCAGCTGGCGTCCAGCAGATCGCCCCGTGCCCAGCTCGGACCGGCTACCACGGTGTGGCTCCGGGGGGTGACGGTGGTGTGCTGTTGTCCACCTCAGGTACCACGGGTACCGCCAAACAGATCTTCCTGGCTGAGGCGCAGCTCAGCCACGTCGCGCACGCGGTGGCCGGCCACCACGCCCTCACCCGTGCCGACATCGGTTTCTGCCCGCTGCCTCTGTTCCACGTCAACGCCGAGGTGGTGGGGCTGCTCGCCACCCTGGTCGCGGGCGGCGCGATGGTGCTGGACACGCGCTTCCACCGGCGGGGATTCTGGCGGCGGATCGTCGAGCACAACGTGACCTGGATCAACGCCGTGCCGGCCATGGTGACGATCCTCGCCCGTGATCCGGATGCTGGGCAGGCGCGTTCGACCAGGGTGCGTTTTGTCCGGTCCGCGTCGGCGGCGTTGCCTGTCGCGGTGCTGCACGCGTTCGAGCAGGCCACCGGCATCGAGGTGCTGGAGACCTATGGCATGACCGAGGCGGCCAGCCAGATAACGGCCAATCCGCTGCGGGGAGTACGCAAGGCCGGCTCGGTCGGGCTACCGGTCGCCACCGAGGTACGCGTGGTCGACGAGGACGGGCAGGAATGCCCCGCGGGTGTCACCGGTCATGTCCAGATCCGCGGCGCAGGAGTGATCAGAGCGTATGTGGGCGAGGCGGGCAACGAACGGATCGACGTCCACGGTTGGCTGGATACCGGCGACCTGGGGTACCTCGACACAGATCGGTACCTGTTCCTGGTCGGCCGCACCGACGATGTGATTAACAGAGGTGGCGAGAAAATCTTCCCGCGGGAGGTCGAGGAAGTCCTCCTGGCCGATCCCCGAGTCAGCGCGGCCGTGGTTGTCGGCCGCCCCGATCCGGTCCTCGGACAGACGCCGGTTGCGCTGGTGGTACCGGCCACCGGGGCCGGCGAGGGCCTCGCCGCCGACTTGGCCGCCCGCTGTGAGTCAGCGCTGGACCGTTTCAAACGTCCCGTCACCATCGACCTTGTCGACGCGCTGCCGGTCGGGCCCACCGGCAAGGTGATGCGGCGGCTCGCCGGCAGCCGCCTCGATGGAAGCCGACGGCTGCGCGACCGGCTCGGCTGTACGAACGGACTCTCATGACGACAGCGACATCCAGCCCGGTACGGGCCGCCACCGAGGCGCCGGACGCCCTCCACCGGCCCCGAACGGCGCCAGCGGGAGCGGAAGCGGCCCCAACAGGGCCAGCGGAACCGGGGCCGCTGATCGGCAGTACAGCCGCCGCCAGCCGGCGGGCGCATCTTCACGACGTCGACCTGGTCCGTCTGCTGACCTTTGTCGCGGTGGTCGGCGTCCACACGACGGGCGGCACGAACCCGTTCCAGAGCGTCGGCGGCAACGCGGCACTCATGCTGCTGCACTTCACCCGTGAGGCGTTCTTCTTCCTCACCACCTTCGTGCTGTTCCACACCCATTACGACCGGCCGCTCGCGTTGGGCCGGTTCTGGCGGCGTCGTTTCCTGCTCGTCGGAGTGCCCTATGTGGTCTGGACCGTCGCCTATGCCAGCCCGGTGCTGGTACGGCAACTTGCCGACGGTCAGATATCCGCCTCCGCACGCACTCTCGGCTACGACTTAATCACCGGTGATGCCTGGTACCACATGTACTTCCTACTGGTCACGCTGCAGGTGTACCTGCTGTACCCGCTGCTGGCGCGTCTTGTGCGCCGCACGGCCGGCTACCATTGGCAGCTACTGGCAGGAAGCGCCCTGCTCCAGATCGCGACTCTGGCGGAGGTCCGCTACGGCCGGCCGTGGCCCGGGGTGGCCGGCATACTGGAACAGCACTGCCACGAGCTGTTCGCGATGTACCAGTTCTGGCTTGTCGCCGGTGCGCTGGCCGCGGTCCACGGCGATCGCTTCCGTGACTGGATGAGCCGGCACATCGTGCTCACGATGCTGAGCGCGGCGCTGGCCGCGGGCGCCGCCGAGCTCTGCTACACGATCGCACGCCACCATGGACAAGCACCATTTGACGCCGCATCGGTCTTTCAGCCCATTATGGTGCCATGGGGGGTAACGAGCATCATGGCCCTGTTCGCCCTGGGCGCGATATGGGAACGCAAACGGCGGCCAGGACGTCTGGACTCGCTCATGCGCAGGGGTTCGGAGCTGTCCTTCGGCATCTATCTCGTCCATCCGGCCATCCTGCCGGGTGTGCTGGCTCTCCTTCCTCGCACACTTCCCCCGCCGTGGTCGACCTTGTCGGCGATGTCAGCGACGCTGTTCCTGTCGGCGGCGGTGGTTGCGCTCTGCCGGCCCACGCCGCTGAGCCTGGCGGTATCCGGCCGGCCCCGGCGACGACCAAGGCGCACCGGCGCGAAGACCGGCCCGAAGCGGCCCTCGGTTCCCGCGCCAACGGCATCGACGCGACCACGTTCTCTCGCGCCCGCGATCCGATCCTCCGATCAGTAACAGCCGGCCCGGCCGGACGATGACCTTCCGGCGCAAGAAACTCCTCCTGGCCACCCTGGCAGCGATGCTGCTCTTCGTGACGCTGACAGAACTCATCGCTCGTGCGGGCCACACAAAACCGGCCACGATAAGCATCTCGGCCGCCTCCAGCCAGTCGCCTTCGCCGTCGCGACGTGAAACCGGCACCGTCAGAACCGCCGCCCAGACGCTGATGAACCAGAGCACAAGAACGATCACGGTAAATGGATTGCGACGCATCTACCTGTTGCTGCGGCCGGTTCAATCCGTTGGCCGGCTGCCCTTGGTGATACTTCTGCACGGCCGCGGGCTGACGCCAGCCGCGATGGTGTCGTTGAGTGGGCTCGCTCCGCTCGTGGCCGAAGGCCGCGCGATCCTTGCCGTACCCACGGGCCTCGGCCTGTCCTGGAACGCCGGCGGCGATTGTTGCGGAACGGCGGGCCGTTCACGGCCGGACGACCCGGCCTTCGTGCACAACGTGGTTGCCGCGGTGCTGCACGGAGAGCAGATCGACACGAGCCGCATCTACCTCGTCGGCTACAGCAACGGTGGGAAGCTCGCCCTCCGGATGGCCTGTGAGGACCCTGCGGCGTTCGCCGGGATCGCGACCTACGGAGCGGTCCCGCTGGTGCCGTGCGCGCAGGGGGGCGCGGTGTCGGTGCTGCTCGCCGCCGGCACCGCCGACCAGGTGCTTCCCTACCAGGGAACGCGGCTGGCCCGGCCACCGCTGATGTCGGTGGCCGCGGCCGTCCAGCTCTGGCATGATCGGGACGGCTGCTCGGCACGGCCGACGACGACAGGCCGAGTGGGCCCGGCCGAGATCCTGACATGGCGCGAATGCCGGAACCACACCGCGGTTGCCACCGTCATTTATCACGATCTACCGCATGCCTGGCCGGCTCAGCCGCGGGTAGCGGCCGCGGCCAGCGCCGCCACCGTCATCTGGGATTTCTTCACCGGTCTGCCGGACGTACCGGCCCCGCCAAACCCACCCGCCGCCACGGTCGCTCGCGCCACCCATGGACCAGGGTGACTGCGGCTCGACGGATATCGGGCACCTACTCAGGCCGCGCACCCTGGGACTGCGGGATACGAGCCATTCATGATCACATGATTTTCAGCTGGCTACTAATCCGAAATGGGGTTACTGGACCGAAGGCAATCGCAATATAGCAGGTCAGGGCACGTGCTAAAGTCCAGTAGCCTAGATTCCCTTTAGTACGTATCGAGATGAGAAACGAAAATTCCGATCAGAATACGGCCGGCCAGCATTTCGCTTGGCGCGGAGAAATGACCGGACGAACCTCACGTTCCAGGATCCGCCGATGCAGCGCCCACATCTCACGATCACCCGCTTCAGCCGCCAGAAGGGTGCCGGTGTCGTACGTGACTCCACCTTCCTCCTCCGTCATCGGGATCTTCTCCCGACTCCGAGCCGATCGAGAATCTCGTCGGCCCGCCGCAGCGCGTCCGGGGGGATGGGGCCGTGCTCGGCTTCGTACTCACGGACGGCCGCAAGGCCCTCCTGGATGCCGATGTGGTGATCGATCACCTGTGACATCCAGGCCGACAGGCTGACCCCCTTGGCCGTCGCCGCCGCCCGTGCAGCCGTGAGGACACGTTCGTCCAGGGATGGGGCCAGGGCACGCGCCTCGCGTCATCGCTCCCCGTCCATCGCTGCGCGATGCACGGGTACCCCGGCTCATCGGTCGCCACCCAACACCTCCGGTGGCTCCCCGCGCCGCCTCGCGATGCACGGATGCACGGATGCACGGACCCCAGCCCCGCTCGTTGACCCACTCCCCTGTTGCCGGACGCTCTGAGCCCGGCAGGAACGGAGCCGCCAGGAAGTGGCCCGGACGGATCAACGCAGGCGCCGGGCCACCTCGGTCGCCCAGTACGTCAGGATGATGTCCGCGCCCGCCCGGCGGACAGCCGTCAATGTCTCGGTGATGGCGCGCTCCCGGTCGATCCAGCCGTTCGCCGCCGCGGCCTCAACCATCGCGTACTCGCCGGACACCTGGTAGGCGGCAACCGGCACGTCCACAGCGGCGGCGACCGCCGCCACAACATCGAGATAGGCCAACGCCGGCTTCACCATCACGGCGTCCGCGCCCTCGATGAGGTCGAGGGCGACTTCGCGCAGTGCCTCACCGGCCGAGCGGGCCGGGTCCTGCTGGTAGCCGGCACGGTCCCCGAAGCGCGGCGTGCACTCGGCCGCGTCCCGGAAGGGGCCGTAGAAGGCCGAGGCGTACTTCGCCGAGTAGGCAAGGATCGGTATCTCCGAGTACCCGCCCGCGTCGAGTGCCACGCGAATCGCGCCCACCTGGCCGTCCATCATTCCGCTCGGCGCGACCACCTCAGCACCCGCATGGGCCTGAGCCAGCGCGATCGAGCCGTACCGCGCCAGAGTCGCGTCGTTGTCGACCTCGCCGTCCTCGGTCAGCAGACCGCAGTGGCCGTGGTCGGTGTACTCGTCCAGGCACAGGTCCGTCATGATCACAATGTCGCCACCGACCTCGGCGACAAGATCGGCAAGGGCCAGCTGCACGATGCCAGACGGATCATCCGCGGCCGAACCACGCCCGTCCTTGTTCGCGGGGATGCCGAAGAGGATCAACCCGCCGACGCCGGCCCGAGCCGCCTCGGACGCGGCCTTGCGCAGCGACTCCCGGGTGTGCTGCACGACACCAGGCATCGAGGCGATGGGCGTCGGGGCGTCGATGCCCTCCTTGACGAACAGCGGAAGCACGAGGTCGGCCGGATGCAACCGCACATCGGACACCAACCGGCGCAGGGCCGCGCCGCGGCGCAGCCGGCGGGACCGGGCCAGCGGGAAGGCGACGCGATCACCAACGATATGATCAGCAGCGCCCGGCAGCCCGGTCACCGCCGGGAACCACGCCGGGCCTTGGGCAGCCGGGCGGCGAGCGGACCGACCTTGCCCAGTTCCTCACGGTGCTCGGCGGCGAAGTCCGCCAGCGCCTGCACCAGCGACGGGATGGTCGCCTCTGCCGCCTGGACGTCGACCCGCAGACCCAGCTCGGCCGCGGTGGCCGCGGTCTGCGGTCCGATCACCGCGATCACGGTGGTCTCGTGCGGCTTGCCGGCGATCCCGACCAGGTTGCGCACGGTCGAGGAGGACGTGAACACCACGGCATCCACCCGACCGCCCTTGAGCGCCTCCCTGATCGGAGCCGGCGGCGGCGCGGCGCGCACCGTGCGGTAGGCCGTGACGTCGTCGACGTTCCAGCCCCGGTCCTTCAGACCCGCGACCAGCGTCTCGGTAGCGATGTCGGCCCGGGGCAGCAGCACCCGGTCGAGCGGGTCGAACACGTCGTCGTACTCGGGCCAGTCCGCCAGCAGCCCCTCACTGGACTGCTGGCCGGAAGGAACAAGATCTGGCCGGATGCCGAAGGCACGCAGCGCGTCCGCGGTCGCCTCACCGATCGCGGCCACCTTGACACCGGCAAACGCGCGGGCGTCCAGGCTGCGTTCCTCGACCTTCTCCTGGACGGCACGGACCGCGTTGACAGAGGTGAAGGCGACCCACTGGTAACGGCCGGACACCAGGCCGGTGATCGCGCGCTCCATCGGGGCGGCTGTCCGCGGTGGTTCCACCGCGATCGTCGGCACCTCCAGCGGGCTCGCGCCGTGCGAGCGCAACAGATCCGAAAGGATGGCCGCCTGCTCCTTGGTCCGCGGCACCAGAACCGTCCAGCCGAACAGTGCCCGCGACTCCCACCAGGACAGCTTGCCCCGGGCCGCGACCGCGGCCCCGATCGCCATCACGACACAGGGTGCGTTCGCGATGACGGGCGCCGCATCGGCCTCGATCCGGTCCAGCGTCGAGGAAACCGTCCGCTGGTCGGTGGTGGTGCCGTCCACCGTCACAGCGACGGGTGTGTCGCCCGGTCGGCCCTGCTCGACAAGCGCCGCCGCGACCTTGCCGACCTCGTTCGAGACCGCCGTCATCACCAGGGTGCCGGGTGCCTGCGCGAGGGAGACCCAGTCGATGTTCGCGCCGGGCGCGCCCGTGAGCCCCAGGCCCGCGCCGATCCCGCCGATCCCGAGCGACGCGCCCAGCGGTGGCGCCGTCAGGCCCGGACCACCGAGCGCCGTTCCACCCACGCCGGAACCACCCACGCCGGAACCACCCAGGTCGGCCAGGCCACGCCCGCCGAGGCGGCTGGCCCCGTACGTCGCCGCGCCCAACGCCATACCCGGGGTGTCCGCCGACGGGGCGATGGTCGGCTGCACCCCGCTGGCGGAGAACACTCCCGCCGTGCTCGCGAAGGTGACCGGAAGCCCGGGGGCGACCCCCGAGTAGGCGGCGACCGCGGCGCCGGTCAGGATCCCGGGCACCACCCGGAAGGGAATCTTGGCCTTGGCCAGCGCCTGCGCGTCGGCGGCACCGATCCCGGTGAGCCATGGATCCGACGCGTACAGCCGGACGACCCGTTCCCCCGCCCGGGCCCGCGCGACGACCGCGGCGGTTGCCGCGTCCGCGTCCATGATTGGTTTCACCAGTGCGGAATCGCCGATACGCAGCACCTCGCCGGGAAGCTTCGCGACAATCTCAGCAGCGACATCGGGATCAACGATTACCGAATCGGCGGCGGCCAGCGTCTCCGTGGCGAGAACGGTCAGCAGGTCAGGATCGCGCGGGCCGGCTCCAACGAGAGCGACTGGGATCAGGGGCTTCTTCGTGCGGCGGGTGGCCATGATCAGAAATTTCCCATCAACGTCTGTGCTCCAGCGGACAACATCTCGTCCGCGAGGCGCTCTCCCAGCGCCTCCGGGTGGTCAGCGGGCCCGGTGACCACGCGCCGGAGAACACCGTTCCCCTCCGGCGACGCAACCACCGCCCGTAGCCGGATGGCACCGGCGGCCATTGCTCCATCGGGCGTCACCGCAACGTCGGCAAGAGCGCCGACCGGTGCGCTACAACCGGCCTCGATGGCAGCCAGATAAGCACGCTCGGCAGCGACAGCAGTGCGCGACAGTGGGTCGTCCAGCGCAAACCGTAGCAGCTCGGCGAGAGTGCCTTCACGTCGGTACAGGTCAACCCGATTGACAATGCCGTCAAGGGCGTCAGGATCACCCACGCACTCGATCGCCAGCGCACCCTGCCCAGCGGCTGGCAGCATCACATCCGCATCCAGCACCTCGGTCACCGCGTCCAGCCGGTCCAGCCGGTCCAGCCCGGCATGGGCGAGCACAACCGCGTCGACCGCTCCGTCGATCGCCTTCTTTATTCGGGTATCGACATTACCTCGGATCGGGACGACATTCAGCCCGAGCCCGAGGGCCCGCAGCTGCGCCGCCCGCCGGGGCGAGCCGGTACCAACCCTGGTCCCGGGCCCGAACTCGGCCAGCATCCGGCCGCTCGGCGCGACGATGACATCACGGGGATCCGCGCGCGGCGGAACGGCCGCGATCACAAGTCCGTCCGGTGTCGCCGTCGGCAGATCCTTCAGCGAGTGGACGGCAAGATCAATTTTGCCGGCCACCAGCGCTTCGCGCAGCGCGCTCACGAATACGCCAGTCCCGCCGAGCTGGCTGATCGCCTCCTGGGAGCTGTCTCCAGCGGTCACGATGCGCACCAGCTCGACCTGGCGGCCCAGCCGTTCCCGCAGCCAGCCCGCCACCGTGGCGGACTGCGCGATGGCCAGCGCCGAGCCCCGCGTGCCCAGCCGCAGCACATCCCCCCGCCCATCGCCGCCCAGGACGGGCCCAGCGCCCGCTGTCCGACCCGGCCGGAGCTTCCCGCTCGTCATGGTGCCTCTCGTAGATCAGGTGCGGATACGACGGCCGGCGCTTCCCGAGGGAGGTCGAACAGCTCACGCAGTGCCTCGGCATAGGTGTCGCCCCCAGGGGACGCGGCGAGCTGTTGCACCCGCACGGTCGGCGCATGCAACAGCTTGTCCGCCACCCGCCGCACCGTCCCCTCCACCAGCGCCCGGTCCCGGGGAGAAAGATCTGGCAGGCGGGTCTGCAGCCGGTCGAGCTCATCGCGGACGACAGCGGCGGCCTGCGCCCGAAGCGCCACGACAGTCGGCGCGACGCGGTGCGCACGACATCGATCAAGATAGGCGCCGACCTCGGAGGCCACCAGCGCCCGTACCGACTCGACGTCGCTGGCAACCTGCCGCCCGTCGAGGGCGGTCCGCAGGGTGTCGAGATCGATCAGGGTGACGCCCGGAAGATCACAAACGGTCACGTCGACGTCCCGGGGAAGAGCGAGGTCCAGCAGAACCAGCGGCCGCCCTCCCCTGCGGGCCATCGACTCGGCGATCGTCTGGCGGGTCAGGATAAGCCCGGCCGCCCCTGTCGACGTGATCACCAGGTCGGCCCGGTCCAGCTCCAGCGCCACCTGCGTGAGCCCGACCAGCTCAGCCGCGTAGGCCTCGACTATTCGTCGAGCTCGTGCCGGGGTGCGGTTCGCGACCACGAGATCGGCCGCGCCTGCCCGCCGCGCCACCGCCGCAGCCAGAGATCCCACGGCCCCCGCTCCCACCAGCAGGACCCGACGGCCGGCAAGCGCGTCGATCGCGGGCATGTCGATCACGGGCAACGTGCCGGCCGGCGCCACCCGATCCGCGGCATCCAGCGACCTGGCACCCAGCGTGGGCCCGGGCGCCGACGCGCTCCCCGTCGTGCCCGCCAAGCCGGGCTGGACGGTCGCCATCGCCTGCCACCCGGCCGCGGCCATGTGTATCCCCACCGAGACGATCGATGCTCCAGCCGAACCGATCTCGGTCTCGCTGTGCGCACGCTTGCCCACGCGCAACGCCGTCTGGAACAGACCGCCGAGGGTGGCTCCGGCGCTGGCCTCAAGCTGGGCCGCCCGGAAGGCCGCGCGCACCTGCCCGAGGATCTGCGCCTCCCCCACCAGCATCGAATCGAGGCCACAGACGACCGAGAACAGGTGGCTCACAGCCCGCGCCTCATGATGGACGTACAGGTGCGGAGCAAGATCCGACAGTTCTGTCCCGGTGATCCGGGTGAGCTGGTCGGACACGTCCGCGACGCCACCGTGGAAGGTCTCCACCTCGGCGTAGATCTCGGTGCGGTTACAGGTCGACAGCACCACGGCCTCGGCGACGCACGCGGCCTGGCACAGATCGCGGAGCACCTTCGGGACATCGTCATCGGTGACGGCAGCCATCTCCAGGATGGACGTCGGTGCCGTCCGGTGATTGAGCCCCACGGCAAGCAGGCTCATGCTCCGTCCCCTCCGGTGGTACCCACAAACGGGCTGCCACCACGGGTGCGCCGCGGTGTCGGCTCGGCGGGGGTGCGGGTCATGAGCACGATCCGGGAATCGACGGGCTCGCCCTGGCCGCCGGCGCCGCTGACGGGTGCGCCCACGTCGTCCCTCACGGCAAGGTCGTCTTTTACAGCACGGTCATCCGTTGCGCAAACGGGGCGTTTCCGGGCCTCGTGAAACGAGAGAATCTGCAGTTCCACTGCAAGATCAACCTTACGCACGTCCACTCCCACCGGTACCGACAGCACGATCGGCGCGAAATTGAGAATGCTTGTGACCCCTGCGGCGACAAGACGGTCACAGACAGCCTGCGCGGCGGCCGCCGGTGTGCAGATCACGCCGATGGTGACCTGATTCCCCTCGACAAGGGCCTCCAGCTCGTCGAGGGGACGCACCACAACGCCGCCGATCGATTCGCCGATCCGGCAGGGATCCACGTCAAGTAACGCGACCACGCGAAACCCCCGGGACTGGAACCCGCCGTATCCCGCGAGCGCGTGGCCGAGATTGCCGACCCCGACCAGCAGCACCGAACGGTCCTCGGTCAGGCCGAGCTCAGCGGCGATGCGGCCAAGGAGAAGAGCCACACCGTAACCGACGCCACGCGTTCCGTACGAACCAAGATGAGACAGATCCTTACGCACCTTCGCCGAGGTCACGCCGGCCGCTGAAGCGAGCGTCTCGGACGACACCGTATGCACCCCCCGGTCGGCGAGCGAGGTAAGAACCCGCAGGTAGAGCGGAAGTCTGGCGACTGTTGCCGCTGGCACTGGCGAGCGAGCACGGACGGCCGACACTGCCCGGCGAAGCTCAGTCATGTACGACTCCCGCACCGCTTGAGGCGCCCGGCTGCCGGCGGCGCCTGCCGTCCGCCCCTCGCGGTGCTGCACGGTCGAACGACGCCGGTAGACGACTGTCCGGGTGAGTTTACGACTTCGTGAAGGCGTTCACGAAGTTGATGTGATCTTGTGCTCAGCCGGCCGGCGACCCGCCAGCGAGCCCGGGGCCCGCACATCGTCGGCGGCTATGCGCGGGAAGACCATCCCCAGCGACCGCCGGTCAACGCACGCCGAAGACGCGCCTCCTCGACCCGCCAATACCCATGCTCCCGGCCATCCACAAGAATCACCGGCACCCGGTCACCGTAAGCATCGAGCAGATCAGCCCGCGTATCGACATCGACCTCCTGCCAGCCGGCCCCGACATCATCGGCCACCCGAGCGACCGCGATTCGCGCGTCCTCACAGAGATGGCAGCCGGCCCGGGTCACCAGGGTGATCCGGACGCTTCCCCGCTGGCCGCTCACGGCAGGGCACCAGCTCGGGCCGCGCCGGCCCGTAACGCCACTCCGGCTGTCAGGCCCCGGGCTGTCAGGCCCCGCCCCGGCAAGGCGGATCTTTCTAAATAACACGACCTAATCACAAAGGCACTTCCTCGTGACGCATGGGACAACCACACATCTTCACCTTGCCATGCACGCCTGGTACCGGATCGTTAGCTAGACTCGGCTGTCCAGGGTCCCTGATGGTCGTCGCCGGAGGCGCGAGAAAACCATGATCGCGCCTTTTCCGGCCAGGCCGCCCCGATGCGACGGGCGTCCGGATGATCCCGGGCCTGAACGGGTCACGCTCTACCTCGCTCAGCCTCGTTACCTCACTCAGCCTCGTTGATCCTTCGGAGCCAGTATGCCCGCCGCCCTGTCCCAGGCATACCGGGGACGTGGACGGCCACGGGCCCCGCTGCGGTTCATGCGCGGATCCCCGCCATGAACCGGTCCTGGTCGTGCCCTGCTCCCGGCCCCATCGGCCTGGCCTCGCTGCGTGCCGAGATCTCATCGATGGCGAACACCCCGCACGCGGCCATGCTGGGCGGGCCGCTACGGGCCAGCTCGGCCGCGGGGGGATCGGCCAGCCCGTCCGGCATCCGGCCGGCATCCCCGGATCACCATGGCGGTCACCATGCCTCCGAGCTGGCCGATCCACCGCCATCCCAGCATGCCCCGCAGCCAGAAACGGACATCACCGATCTCGTGCGCCGCGCGCAGGAGGGGGATAACGAGGCCTTCGGCCGGCTGTATGACTCCTACCTGGAGCTGGTCTTCCGCTATGTGTTCTACCGGGTCGGCAGCCGGGCGATGGCCGAGGACATCGTCAGCGAGACGTTTCTGCGCGCGCTGCGCGGCATCAGGACCTTCACCTGGCAGGGCCATGACATCGGCGCATGGTTCATCACAATCGCCCGGAACCTGATAATTGACCACAAAAAGTCACGCCGGACCCGCATGGAGTTCCCCACCGATGACATCCTGGCGGCCGCGGACACGCAGCTTGTCTCCGGGCCGGAGGAGTCGGTCCTGGCCGGCGTCACGAACAGGGAGCTGCTCGACGCCGTCCAGGCCCTCAACCCCGAGCAGCGGGAATGCGTCGTGCTGCGCTTCCTGGAGGGGCTCTCCGTACGGGAGACAGCATTGGCGATGAGCAAGAACGAAGGCGCGGTCAAGGCACTTCAATACCGGGCTGTCCGGTCCCTGGCCCGCTATTTCGCGGCGGATACCACCCCGTAGGCCCGGCCCCGCCGGATCGGTTTCGTCATGCATCCAGCATCCAGCGGGAACCGGGCGAGTTCAAACGGTCGTTGCGACCCGTCCCATCCTGCTGGCTAGTTTGGGGGTACAGGGTACACATCGCTCCAAGGGGGTCACCGACAGCATAAAAAAGATCTTTTTAATATCGGCTACGCGCAGGTGATATTTGATCGCCGAAACTCCGATCTCCGCCTGTAGCTGAATCCGGCCTTGCTGAGTGCCGAGTTCGGGGTGTGTCCGCGGCCCGTGCGGCGCGCCCGCCGGGGCCAGAACCACAGCGCGCGAAGCCGAGATCCCGCAGCAGCCCGCCGTGAATATCGCGCCATCCAGGGCGTGTCCCAAAAGCCATCTGTCCGGCTCACCACGCCCAGGCGGCCCCTGGCCGCGTTCTCGGCGACACCGATACAGCTCATCCGGTACCGGTGTGGCCCGCGGCCTTGCCAGGAACCGCCTGAACGCGGCTCCCTGATTGCACGACGACTTCCGGAACACGCCGTAACGCCACGGGACGGATCATCGGCGGCGTCGATGTCGTCCAACAGCTGCTGGGAACCTGGCGACGGCCGGCGCCGAGTGCCGCCGCACAGCCGCAGCGCACCGTACGCTTCCCAGGTCGCAGTGACAGCGTGGCCCTCCCGTGGGCCGTGGACGTCCAGGAGATCACGATGCGGTTTCGATCACGCCCGGTACGGACAGCTGACGACCGCGCCCGCAGAGCCGATGCCGAAGCAGCCGCGACCGCGGCGCTCAAGGCGGCCGCCGAGTCCGCGGCCAAGGCGCCACCCGACCCGACCGCGGCCGCCTTCTTCGATGTGGACAACACCATGATGATGGGAGCGTCCATCTTCTACTTCGCCCGCGGGCTTGCCGCGCGCGACTTCTTCCAGTCCCGGGAGCTGCTGAAGTTCGGCTGGCAGCACGTGACCTACCGGGTCCGAGGGCTGGAGAACACCGATGGGATGCGCGACGTCAAGGAGACCGCACTCGCCTTCGTCGCCGGCCGCGAAGTCGCCGAGATCGTCCGCTTCGGCGAAGAGATCTACGACGAGCGGATGGCGGAGCGCATCTACTCGGGTACTCGCGCGCTGGCCGAGCAGCACCTCGACGCAGGCCAACGCGTGTGGCTCGTCACCGCCACACCGGTCGAGCTGGCGGCTGTCATCGCCAGGCGGCTCGGCCTCACCGGTGCGCTCGGAACGGTCAGCCAGGTCGCGGCCGGGCGTTATACCGGCCATCTCGTCGGTGATCCACTACACGGGCCGGCCAAGGCAGCCGCGGTGCAGGCCCTGGCCGAACGCGAGCAGCTGGATCTGTCCCGGTGCTGGGCGTATTCGGACTCCATCAACGATCTGCCCATGCTGTCGCTGGTCGGCCATCCCGTGGCAATCAACCCAGACCCTGACCTGAAGGCCGTCGCCCGCGAACGCGACTGGCCGATCAAGGACTTTCGTACCGCGCGCAAGGCCGCCCGTATCGGAGTGCCCACAGCGGCCGGTATGGGGGCGCTGGCCGGAAGTGTCGCAGCCGGCATGGCGCTGCGCCGTCGATACAGCGACGCGGCCGGCTGACCCTGGCCGCGGGCACTCCCACCGCCCGCCACCTGTCATCCGCCATCCGCCATCCGCCGCCGCCGTACTGACCGTTACCACAGCCACAACCGACAGCGTCGTCAGCGACGGCCACTCGGCATACCGGGATCTTTCGGCGTACCGAGCCGGGTGGCCCGCGGCGGGCTGGGCGGCGTGCCACGGGTCACGACAACGATGGTCACAACCGAGGCCAGCTCGAGCGCGGCCAGCCAGCTCGCCAGAAAAACATCATCGACCGCGGCCAGCAGACCAACCACGGCGGTTACTGACAGCAGGTAAACGAGTACGAAACAGCGGGCCACCCACGTCCGCCTGGATCCCCTGAAACGTCCGGTCGCCTGGGAAAAACCATGAGCGCGAGGTCGGTCCGCAGTCGTCATGTGTCAGAAGAATACCGATCGACGCTGCATCAGGAGTCCGTAGAGAGAATGTTGGATCGTCTCCCGGATACGATCGGTGAGTTCGAACACCAACATCGGGTCCTCGGCCGCCGCCGGGGTCAGCGATTCGGTGTCCACGGGCTCACCGAACTCGATGAGCCATTTCGACGGAAGAGGCAGCAGCCCGAACAGCCCAAACCAGGGAAAGGTGGGGGTGATCGGCAGGTAGGGCAGCCCGAGCAGCCGGGCCAGCATCCGGAGATTCCCAATCATGGGATAAATTTCCTCGGCTCCGACGATGGTGCAGGGAATAATGGGGACCCCGGCTCGCAAAGCGGCCGAGACAAACCCGCCACGACCGAAGCGCTGGAGCTTGTACCGCTCGCTGAACGGTTTCCCGATTCCCTTGAAGCCTTCCGGCCACACCCCGACCAGGTGGCCGCCCGCAAGCAGCCGTTCCGCGTCCGGCTGGCAGGCCAGGGTGTTACCCGTCTTGCGTGCGACCGGCGCGAGAAACGGGACGGCGAACACCAGATCCGCGGCGAGCATCCGCAGGTGTCGATGGGCCGGATGATGGTCCATGATTGCCAGCGCGGTCATCATCGCGTCCAGCGGCACCGTACCCGAATGGTTGGCCACGATGAGCGCGCCACCGGTGTCCGGAACGTTCTCCAGCCCCCGGGTCTCGACCCGGAAGTAGTTCTGGTAGATCGGCCGGAGCAACGGCGCGATGACGTTCTCGGTAAGATCCTCGTCGAAGCCGTGCTCGTCGACCACGTAGTCGCCAGTGATCCGTCGCCGCAAAAACGCGAGGAAACCCGCGAGAGCCTGCTCGAGGCTGCCCGCATCGGCCAACGGTTCGGCGGGCAGCATCGATGCGGGGGCCATACCCAAGTCTCCCGCCGGATCGCTCTCGCCGCCCGCGGCCGGCTCCCGCGGCGCGGCCGGCTCCCGCGGCGCGGCCGTCAGCTCCCCACCACCGTCCCGGGCGCCGCGCGCGGACCCGTTCCGACCAGGCGTGACGTGATCCTCACCAACCGGGTCTGTCTTGGCCCGGTCTGCCTCGGCTGGGTCCGGGTCCGGGTGGGGATTGCCGGCCGCGGTCATGCGCTCGGTCGCAAGCACGTCGGCAATCGGCTCGTCCTCAACCGGGACCGTCTCGCCGCCCCGGTCGACGCCCGACGGGCCCTGCTGCCGGGAACGCCGCTGCGCGGCAGCCCCCGTCCTGGCACGCCCGTCCTTACTCCCAAGCTGGATGATCCGCGCTTCGCTCACACCAGTGACCGCCTTTTCACCAGACCTGCCCCGCGCCCGCGGGCTGCCAGGGTTCCTCAGCCGTTGAGATGCGCCTGCCGAGCCAGACCGAAAAAACATGACCATGCGACCGTCGCCCACCACGGACCCTGGCGGCCACCGTCCCCGGCAGCCGACGTCGCCCGCCGCACGGCTACCGCCGCGGGCGGCTCCGGGTCACGACGTCCCGACAAGCCTGCGCCGCGCCAGTACGCCCAACAAGCCGCGTTCGACCCGGATAACAGTCTCACGGTCGATCGCGAAACGCATCGGGCGATCTCGTACAAAGTCGTCGAATGTCTCCAGCGTCGTGAATCTCGGGACATAGCCGAATACCTGCTTCAAACGGGTCGTATCGACAGCACGGCCGTGCGCGAGGAAGCCGAGCTGCTCCGCGGAGAAGTCCAGCAGCCGGGACCGGCGAACCAGGTTTCCCAGCGTCACCACGGCGGGTGACGGCACCGGCAGCGGCGCCCGCCCCGCGCGCCGTACCGCTTGGGACAGCAGGAGGACGCCGTCCCCCGCCACGTTGAACGTGCCGGGATGATCCTCGATCGCGGCCCTCGTCAGCACACCGAGCGCGTCCTCACTGTGCAACAGCTGCAGGCGCGGGTCAAACCCGAGCACCGTCGGGACAACCGGTAGCTCGAGGTAACGGGTCAACGGGCTGTCAATTCCGGGGCCGACGATGTTCGTGAAACGCAGCACGCTGACAGTGACATCCGGCCGGCGCCGGCTGAAGCCTCGGACGTATCCCTCCACCTCGAAGGCGTCCTTGCTATAACCACCGCGGGGAAGAGCACGCGGTTCCATTTCTTCCGTGAACAAAGCCGGATCCCGGGGCGACGATCCGTAAATTGTGGTAGTGGACTTGACGATCACCTTTGTAACGCTCGGCGCCTTCTGGCAGGCCGCAAGCAGCTGCATGGTGCCGATGACGTTGATTTCCTTCATCGCGCTCCGGCCCCCGGCACCGAGCGGAGTCGCGATGACATTCAGATGAAGCACGGTGTCGACCGCGGCGGCGCCGATGACCTTCGCGATCAACGGATTACGGATGTCCGCGCGGACAAACTGCGTACACCCGAGATCGCCATGCGGTGGTATGGTATCCACCCCGATCACATTCTCGATCTCCGGATCAGCCGCAAAGACACTCGCGACCTGCGCGCCGAGGGGTCGGGAAACACCGGTGACAAGCACACAACGCGGTCGCATTCTGGTCGCCCCCTGCCCGATCCCGACGTCATGTTACGCCCTGGGGTTGTCCATACGGCAACGCGCCGTGGTCCGTGGCGTGGCGTCCCATTAGCCGACGTTAGCCCGCGTTAGCGGACGCAATGTGACCTGACACCACGCCCAGCCGGCCCCGAACACCGCCAATCGATCACCGGGTGAAATCAGATATAAGCAGAACGCGAGAGTGGCTCCGCGGACACCACCGATCGTGAACGCTGTTCGCGAGGGCCATGAGCGATCACAATCGCGGCGCGGCGACGCACGCGCAAAACATCCACCGCCCGCCCGCAGTTAACAGCGATCATAACGCGGCGTAGTGAATCCTCGCAGACCGCAAGATGACCGACCGCAACCTCACCATAGGTATGGGTGAATCGCAGCGTCAGGGTACGTTCTGCTATGCGCACCTCAACCGGATCGCCGAGGATGATGCCCGCGGCCTCGAGATCCGTGCGAGTGATGTTCAGAGCGAGGTTACCGAAATGATCGATGTCGACGACCTCGCCATGGATGTGGTCCTCATCCACCGAACAGGCGCGTGGCCGCAGCTGGACCACGCAGGCGGGATCCAGCCTCGGCCCCACGTCCTCCAGCGGCAGCCCGACCGCCAGCCGCGCGGCGACCGGGGCGTAGACGTCCCGGCCACGGAACACCGCGGTCGGCATCGGCAGCCACAGTTCCCGATTGGCGATCTCGTGGACCTCGACAACACCGCCCAGCATCTCCCAGGCGAGCGAAGCCAGCCCGTTGTCAGGCGCGACAATGATCGACCCGTCCGCGGTGCGCACCGCTATCCCGCGGACGTACCGGCCGTCGGTACCGAGTGGTTCGACCAGGGCGAGGTGTATCCCCCTGGGCAGGTAGCCGACGGCCCCCGCCAGCATTACCGCACCGTGCTCGACATCCTGCGGGAGTACCGCGTGAGAAATATCGATCACCCGCGCGTCCGGGGCGTGCCTGGCGATCACCCCGTGACACACACCCACGCAGGCGTCGTCCAGCCCGTAATCCGACAGAAAACTGATCCACAAACCCGCCATACGATCCCCTGTGCCGAGGCTGGCTCCGTTGCCACCCGTCACATGTGAGCTTCCCACAAGACCTGGCAGCCGGCAGTCGAGGACCTACCGCCGAAACCGGACCGTTACACAGCACTCCGCCCGAACCGCTGGAATTCAGCGTGTCAGTTTTCCACCCCGGGCATGCGGAACAGCGCGGCAGCCAGGAGAAGAAATTGCGTACCGCAAAGTAGCAGCGCGACTACTTTTTGTTACGACGCTGAACGCGCGTGCGCTTGAGGAGCTTACGGTGCTTCTTCTTGGCCATACGCTTACGACGCTTCTTGATAACCGAACCCACGAACCCGACCGATCTGTTTGAGGAAAGCCGAACGAACTGTCGGCTGAGCCTACCCGCTCCCAGGCCCGTGCCGGCCGCGTCGCCCCCGGAGTGGCTCGGCTCCCGGGGCCTCCGATGGAGCGCCGGGGACCCACAACCGCACCCCCATCGGGCGCTGGGCACCCGCCGGACCTGGCCATCCGGACCACCGGGGCCAGACGAGCTGTATCGGTGTCGCCGAGAACGCGGCCAGGGGGCGCCTGGACACGGCGAGCCGGACAGACGACGTCCAAAACACGCCCTAACCGGAGGCGAGCGCGCAGGACCGGTCCCGGGCCGCCTCGATCGCGGCCAGCAACGCGGCTCTGACCCCGTGCTTCTCCAGCTCCCGGATAGCATTGATCGTTGTCCCGCCCGGGGAGGTCACAGCCTCCCGTAACATCACCGGATGCTCGCCGGAATCGCGCAGCATCACAGCGGCCCCCACCGCGGTCTGCACCAGCAGCTGAGCCGCGACCGCCCGCGGGATACCCAGCAGGATTCCCGCATCGATCATCGATTCGACGAGGTAGAAGAAGTAGGCCGGGCCGCTGCCGGACAACGCCGTCACCGCGTCCTGCTGTGCCTCGGGCACGCGGACGACCTTCCCGACCGGCGCCAGCAGATCCTCGGTACGCCGCAGGTGGTCCTCGCCGGCATGGGCGCCCGCCGAGATCACTGACATCGCCTCGTCCACGAGGACCGGCGTGTTCGTCATCACCCGCACGACCGGTGTCCCCGCGGCGAGCCGCTGCTCCAGGTAGGCGGTGGTGATACCAGCCGCCACCGAGACAACCAGGTGCTCCGGGGTGACAACGGCCGCGATCTCATCGACCAGAGCGGTCATGTCCTGCGGCTTGACCGTGAGTATCAGCACGCTCGCCCGAGCGGCCGCGATCGGATTCGACAACGCCTGGACCCCGTGGCGGGCGGACAGCTCCTCGGCGCGCTCGGAGCGGCGCGCGGTCACAAAAAGATCATCGGGATCATGGCCAGAGCGGATCATACCGGACAACAGCGCCTCGCCCAGCTTGCCGGCACCGAGAATCGCGACCGTCATGAACATCCCTCCACTGGAACCGACCGCACGGCGCCGCTCCTATCGGGATGACCGCAGCGCCCGCAGGAAGAACAGCAGATTGGCCGGGCGCTCGGCAAGCCGCCGCATCAGGTAGGCGTACCACTCCCGCCCACACGGTACGTAGACCCGGACCACCTCACCCGCTCCGGCAAGGCGTCGCTGCTCGCCCGGCCGGACACCGAAGAGCATTTGATATTCGAACGGCCGGGGGCGGGGGCCACCCGGATCCGGCTCTACCAGGCCGGCCGTGCCCCCAGCAACAGCCCCAGCAACAGCTCTGGCCAGTCGACCGGCCAGCTCGACCAACGCAGGATCATGGGTGGCGACCATGGGGTAGCCCCGCCCAGCCATCAGGATCGCCAGACACCGCGCGTAGGAGGCGGCCACCTCGGTCTGGCGGGTGAAGGCCACCGACGACGGCTCGGCATAAGCGCCCTTGCACAGGCGGACCCGGCCACCGGCGACAGCAAGATCACGACAGTCCGCCTCGGTGCGGCGCAGGTACGCCTGGACGACGCTGCCCGTCTCGTCGAACTCCCGGCGCAGCTCGGCCACTGTGGTCAGGACCGCGTCGGTTGTGGTGTGGTCCTCCATGTCCACGGTGACGCAGGTGCCCGCGTCCCGAGCTGCCTGGCACACCCCGAACGCGAGCTCGCGGGCGAGCGGCGCGTCGAACGCCTGACCAAACGAAGAGAGTTTGAGTGACACCTCCGTGGCCGGGGTGAGACCCGCGTCGGCAAGCGCCCGCAACAGGTCACGATAGGTCATGGCGGACTCGTACGCCCGCTGCCGGTCGATCGCGTCCTCACCGAGAACATCCAGGGACACCCGCAGGCCGGCTTCACACAGCCGGCCCGCGACACCGACCCCCGCGGAAACGTCCTCACCCGCGACGAAGCGGTTGACCACACCGCGGGTGACCGGGCTCGTCGACACGAACCGCCGGACCCGATGATCGCTCGATGCGGCCAGCACCGCTGTTCGCAACATCGCGGTACGCAGCACCCTTCCAGCCTCCCCCCGCGGGCCGTGGCCAGACCGCTGACGCGCGGCAGCAGCCCGGGAAAGGATTCTCCCCGCTCGCGGCAACCTGCCCTCGCCCGGTCCGCTGTCAGGCGAGGCGGGCGACGACCAGCACCGTGCGAAACGGCTCAGTGATCATACCGTCCGGGAACGCCTCCAGCAGCGACCTCCGCTCAGCGGCCAGAAAGTCCTCCAGGCGATCCCCGATCGCCTGGACGTACGACTTCGAGCGGAGCCACAGCTCATACGCGTCCAGCGCAAGCGTCCGGCTCCACCGGTCAGACACCGTCACGACTTCGGCGAACAGACCCGTCCACCGCAGTTCATCCGCCCACGGGCGGAGCCGGTAATCCCGCTGGTAGCCCGGGCTCATCGCCTCCAACCGCCGCTGCTGGCGTTCGCACCAGCGAAGATCCGCACCGTCGACGTCATTCCACCAGACGGCGAGCGCACCGCCGGGCCGCAGCACCCGGGCGGCCTCGGCCGCGGCCACCGGCACCCGGACCCAATGCCATGCCTGCGCATAGCAGACGAGGTCCGCCACAGTGCCGGTGAACGGAAGAGCCTCACCATCAGCGCGTACCGCGCCCAGTCCGGACGTGCGTTCGCGCAGGCGCCCGAGCATCACCGCACTGTGGTCCACCGGGATCACCCGAGCGCCGCGGGCCAGCAGCTGACGGGTCGCGATGCCGGTTCCCGCGCCGACCTCCACGATGTCGGCATCCGCGAGCTCACGCCCGGCCAGCCACTCCAGATCCGCGAACAACCGATCCGGATAGGACGGCCGCGCGGCGTCATAGGCGTCCACCAACGGATCGAACAGCGACCTGGTGCCCACCAGAGCATCGTGTCATCATCGCGGAACGCCGTGAAGGACATCCGCGTCCGCAGCGTCGATCGCCAGTCGATCGCCGGTCGATCGCGGCGAGCCCCGCTGCTCGCGGAGCTGGATCAGCGCTCAATCAACGCGGATGGCTGCTCGCCGTCGCGGGCGCGGCGGCGAGATTGAGCCGGGTGAACGCCAGCGCCTCGGCGAGATCGGCCTCCCGCTGGGCCCGGGACTCCGCTCGCCTCGTATTGATCTCTACGACCACGGTGCCGTCGAACCCCCGCGCCGCCAGCCTCTCCAACAGGTCAGCGCAAGGCTGGTTGCCGCGTCCGGGCACGAGGTGCTCGTCCTTGGCCAGCCCGCTGCCGTCGGCCATGTGGACGTGGACGAGCCGTTCGCCCAGCTCGTCCGCCATGGCCAATGCATCGGAACGCGAAACGCTGGTATGCGACAGGTCCAGAGTGACATGCCGGTAGTCATCACCCAGCGGCGACCAGTCCGGAGCGTACGCGGAAATCTCCCGCCCGCGCGCGCGCAGCGGAAACATGTTCTCGACCGCGAAGCGGACGGCTGTCTCGTCCGCCATCCTTTCGATGCCCTCGACAAAATCGCGGGCATAGTCACGCTGCCAGCGAAACGGCGGGTGGACGACGATGGTCGGCGCCCGCAGTGTCTCGGCGACCGAACGGGCCCGCTGTAGTTTCGCCCAGGGCTCAGCTCCCCATACGCGCTGGGTCAGCAACAGGCATGGGGCATGAACAGCGAGAATCGGAATACCGTGGTAATCGACAAGCCGCCGCAGAGCCTCCGGATCCTGGCTTACCGGGTCCGTCCACACCATGATTTCGACACCGTCGTAGCCGAGCCGCGCGGCCATCTCGAAGGCGGCCGCCGTCGATTCGGGGTACGTCGACGCGGTCGACAGCGCAATCTTCGCCGAAGGCACCCTGGCGGTGATCCGGTCAGCGCGGCGGGGAGCAATCACGGTCGGGTATGCGGTGCCGCGGGAGGATACGGCGAAACCTCGCGCCGGTCCTTGCGGGCGCCGCATACCGCCGCCCGCGGCCTCGGCGCCCCCGAGCCGCGGCGCTGGGGTTGACGCCTCGGGCATCCTTCCAGAGTAGGGCGTGCCCGCTCGATCTTCACTGCCACCTCACGTGCCGTCATCGGGTCTCCGGGACCCCGCGGAGATCCACCAACCCCCGCGGCGGCTCACCACCGTCCGAGAAATGAACATCCGGACACCATTGCGGTACTCGGCCCCACGTACCCAGGCAGCATGCGCGGATCCGGGCCGCCGGCCGTCAGCATCCGCCCTCAGCACCGGCCCTCGGGTCAGGCGGACGTCAACCAGTCCAGCCTACGCAGAATGACGCCTTCACGAAGCGCCCACGGACAGATCTCCACCTCGCTCAGGTTGAGCAGGTCGAGGGCTTCGGCGGCCACCACGGACCCCGCGACGAGCTGGCCCGCGCGATCAGCCGACACCCCCGGCAGGCTGCAGCGTTCAGCCGCGGACATCTTACACAGGCGGGTGGATATCTCACGCAGCGTATCCTGGCGCAAGACTCTGCGCACGTACGGGCCGCGGCTGTACGGCTCGGCACCGCCGATACGAGCCAGCGACCGGAAGGTCTTCGACGTCGCCACCGCCCGGGTGGGCTCGCCGACCACATACAGGTTCGAGACCACCGGCGCAATATGTGCCCGGACATACCGGCGCAGCGCCGCGACCTCCGAGCGCTTGGGCGGGTCGTTGGCCAACCAGTCACGGGTGAGCCGGCTCGCCCCCAACGGCAGGGATGACACCACGTCGGGATCCTCGTGCATCCCGGCCGCGATCTCCAGTGAGCCACCGCCGATGTCGAGCGCGAGCAGCCGCCCGGCGCTCCAGCCGAACCAGCGCCGCACCGCCAGGAAGGTCAGGCGCGCCTCATCCGGGCCGGGCAGGACCGCGAGCGCGATACCGCTGGCCGTCCGCAGTCTGGCCAGGACCTCCTCGCTGTTGGTAGCGTCACGCAGAGCCGACGTGGCGAACGCCACAAGGTCGTCCACACCGAGGTCGTCGGCACGGCCACGCATCTGGATGATGCATTCCGTCAGGGTCTGCTCGCCCTCGGCAGACAGCACGCCGCCGTCATCGAGGAGCTCGACCAGCCGCAGCGGAACCTTCACGCTGGCCGCCGGCAGCGGCTGGCCACCGACATGGGCGTCAACCACCAGCAGATGCACGGTGTTCGACCCGATGTCGATCACACCGAGGCGCATCCGACCGGCCGACAGGCGCTGCACGGACACCTGACCGTCAGCCTGGCTCAGCCCTTCTGGACGGGCTCCGCCCGCTGTCACCGTATCCCGGGCAGTGGCCTGCCGGCTCACCGCGTTCGGATCAGCCGCCGGCTGATCACCGATGGCCGGCCTCACCGACACAGCACACATCCACCCGCTGTGACAACCAACCGTCCGCGCTGTGCTGGCCGCAACAGCTTCACCACGCTCGCATCCACTCCTGGTCAGTCGTCCGGCCACCGCACGCCGCACCGAAGATCTTGGACGTGCCCCGCCCCAACCAAGATACGGCAATGATCAGGGTTCGAACTTGTAACCCAGGCCTCGGACGGTCACCAGATGGCGCGGGTTGCCCGGCTCATCTTCGATCTTCGTACGCAGCCGCTTGACATGGACGTCAAGGGTCTTGGTGTCCCCGACGTAGTCCGACCCCCAGACACGGTCGATCAGCTGGCCGCGGGTGAGTACCCGGCCCGCGTTGCGCAGGAACATCTCCAGCAGCTCGAACTCCTTCAGCGGCAGCGGGACAGCGGTGCCGTCGACAGTGACCACATGGCGTTCGACGTCCATCCGGACCGGGCCGGCCTCCAGCGTGGCGGTGACGCGCTCCTCGGCCTCGCCGCGGCGGCGCAGCACCGCGCGGATACGGGCGACCAGCTCACGGGCGGAGAACGGTTTGGTGACGTAGTCGTCGGCACCCAGTTCCAGGCCGACAACCTTGTCGATCTCGCTGTCACGAGCCGTAAGCATGATCACAGGCACCGCCGACTGCTGACGCAACGCCCGGCAGACCTCGGTTCCGGACAACCCGGGCAGCATCAGGTCCAGCAGGACGAGATCAGCGCCGTGCCGCTCGAACTCGGCCAGCGCGGCCGGCCCGTCCGTGGCGACCGCGACCTCGAACCCCTCCCGTTCAAGCATGAACGACAACGCGTCCGAGAACGACTCCTCGTCTTCCACGACCAGAAGGCGGGTCACCCTTCACGCTCCTTTGTCATCGCTGTCGTTGCCACGCTCAACATCGGGATCAGCATCGACGCAGGCCCGCAACAGCGGCAATCTGATCGTGAAAGTCGAGCCGGCGCCTTCGGAACTCCACACACTGACGTTTCCCCCATGGTTCGTCGCGACGTGCTTGACGATCGCAAGCCCGAGCCCCGTGCCGCCTGTCTGGCGGGAACGCGCCGGGTCGGCACGGTAGAAGCGTTCGAACACCCGCTCCAGGTCCCGCTCGGCGATACCGATGCCCTCGTCGGCGACAGACAGCTCAACCGTGTCGCCTGCCCGGCGGACCCCGACGACCACCCGGGTGCCCGTCGGCGAGTAGCTGACGGCGTTGTCGAGCAGATTCGCCAACGCGGTCGCGAGCTGGCCCTCGTCGCCGCTGACAGCGAAATCGCTGTCGCCGATCACAGCAATAGTGATCTCACGGGCCGAAGCCGTCAGCCGGGTGCGGTCCAACGCCTCGGCCAGCACCGCCGACACCCGCACCGGTCGTGGATCGGGCATCGGATCCGCACCCTGCAGACGGGAAAGATCGATAATCTCTTGGACGAGCCGCGCGAGCCGGGAGGACTCACGCGTCATCCGGGAGGCGAAACGCCGGACCGCGACCGGGTCGTCGCTGGCGACGGCGACCGCTTCGGCGAGCACATGCAGCGCGCCGACCGGGGTCTTGAGCTCATGGCTGACATTGGCCACGAAGTCCCGGCGGACCGCCTCCACCCGGCGCGCCTCGGTGACGTCGTCAAGGATCACAGCCACATGGCCGTCCGAGCCGAGCCGCAGGGTGCGGGCCCGCACGGCGAACGCCTCCTGATCAGGACGCGGGCGGGTCAACGGCGGCTCCGGGCGCGGCGGCAGACCGAGCTGCCGGTCGCGGTCGACGCCGTCCGCGCGGGTCTGTCCGGCCAGGTCACCCAGTTCGTCGAGAGCCAGCCGGCCAGCATCGATCACGCCCATGGTCTGGGCCGCCGGGTTGGCGAGCACCACGACGTCGTCCGCGTCCAGCACGACCAGCCCGGATGGCAGCCCGTCAACGAGCCGCCTGATGAGCCGTGACGGCAGTGTTGGCTGCGCGGCCGGCGCGTCGGGCAAGGTCACGTCAGGCAAGGCCGAGCCGGACGGGGTCTCGTCGGGCAGGGCCGCGGGCCGCTCCGGAGCGGGGCGCGCCGCCGGGCCGGATGAATTCGGGCGAAGCGCAAACCCAGGTCTTCGCTCACCCACACCGTCACCCACGGGCCGAATCGTAGGTGCCCAGCCGTAGCCTGCGCGTGCATCAAGCCAACCAGAGCCGATCGTCGCCAGGAGTTCATCCGCCTCATGCGATTCGTTCACCAAGGGGCGAGCGCCACGGACCATCGTTTGATCACGGTAAGGTGGCGCAACGGTCGGGACCATGCGTTGTCCGGGAAGCCACCGCCGCCTCGCGGTACCTCACGGCATGTTCGAGGCCGCGGGCGGTGGCAGCCTTCCGGAGCGCCGATGTCGACCCGTGGCGCCGGGAGGGCGGGTATGTGGTAATTGCCACGAAACCCGTCTCCGCTGTGATCAAATGGGCCGACAACCGCCGCGAACCCGAAGGAGCCGTCCGTGCGGGACGCCTTCCACGACGATCTCGAGAGCATCAACTCGTCCCTCGTCGAGATGACCAACCTGGTCGCCTCCGCAATGGCACGAGCCACAACGGCACTTCTCGACGCTGATCTCCAGCTTGCCGAAGGCGTGATCACCGCCGACGAAACTGTAGATCTTCTCCGTAACGAGATCGAGGAAAGATCCTTCGAAATAATGGCGCGGCAACAGCCAGTTGCCACCGATCTAAGAACCATGGTCACGACGCTGCGGATCGTCGCTGACCTCGAGCGCATGGGTGATCTTGCGCTGCACGTGGCCAAGGTGGCCCGACGGCGCTATCCCGGGCGCGCCATCCCGCCGGAGCTGCACTCGACCATCCTGGAGATGGGTCAGGTGGCGCAGCGGATCGTGGCCAAGGCAGGGTCGGTCATCGCAAGCCACGATGCCGCTCTCGCCAAGGAGCTGGAGAGCGATGACGACTCGATGGACGCCCTGCATCGCAAGCTCTTCCACGTGCTGCTGGAAACCGAATGGACCTACGGTATGGAAGCGGCGATCGACATCACGCTGTGTGGTCGTTTTTACGAACGCTACGCCGACCATGCGGTATCGGTCGCCCACCGAGTGATCTATCTGGTGACCGGTCACAAGCCCTGACACCCCTGGGACAGGCTGCCAGGCTCGGGATCTCGGGAACGCGGGAACGCGCCCGGCAGCTGTACCGCCCTGTTGTTTCTGGGCGGCTGTGGCCACAGGAGACGCGGCATCACGGGGCTGGGGCACGCGCCCCAGCCCCATTTCTTGATCAACTCCCCTATTGCCGGGCGCTCTTGCCCTGTGCGGCCACGGCGGCGGCGGCCGTCGCCGCGGCCGCCGGGTCGAGATACGCCGAGCTCACGACCCGTAGATCGTTGTCCAGTTCGTAGCGCAACGGAATGCCGGTGGGGATGTTCATGCCGGCGATGTCGGCGTCGCTGATCGCGTCCAAGTGCTTGACCAGCGCACGCAGGGAGTTGCCGTGGGCCGCGACCAGCACGGTCTGCCCAGCCCGCAGATCAGGCACGATGGCGTCGTACCAGTACGGCAGCATCCGCACAACGACGTCACGCAGACACTCGGTTGCCGGTATCGCGTCTGGCGGCAGGCCCGCGTACCGCTCATCCACTCCGCTGGCCTGGTCGGGCCCGATCGGTGGTGGTGGCGTGTCGTAGGAACGGCGCCAGAGCATGAACTGCTCCTCGCCGTACTTCTCAAGCGTCTCAGCCTTGTTGAGACCTTGTAGGCCCCCGTAATGGCGCTCATTGAGACGCCACGAACGACGGACCGGGATCCAGGTGCGCCCGGCGGCATCCAAGGCGATCCAGGCGGTACGGATCGCGCGCACCAGCAGCGAGGTGTGTACCACGCTGGGCAGGAGGTCGGCGTCACGCAGAAGCTCACCGCCGCGGGTCGCCTCCTTGACACCCTTGTCGGAAAGATCTACATCCACCCAGCCGGTGAACAGATTCTCACGGTTCCACGTGCTCTCGCCGTGGCGGAGCAGGACGAGCGTCGGCATACGGTCGATCCTGCCGCAACATGGGCGCCACAGGTGGCCAGATCGATGCGGCGCGCTCATGCGGGCACGCCGCCCAGTCAGGACGCCCTGACAACGCGGTCCCTTTGCCGATCC
>NZ_CAKJTP010000016.1:30343-38917 GCF_917627335.1 Protofrankia sp. CiT1
GCGCCCGCGCGGACAGGAAACCCCCGAGCGTTTCCGCCAGCTCAGCCACAGGGCTGACACGCTGACGGGTCGTCGGGACCAGCGACGACGCTCGGGGGTCTGGTGCCTGTCTGGTTCTCGCCGGTGCCGGTGCCCGCAGGTCACCCGGCCGGATGAGGACCACGAGACCGGCTAGCGGACAGTCACCTCACGAGTCCGTTTATCACACAAAACTGGACCACCTCCCTTCCCGTGTACCGACAACGCTACGTTCACCCGGGCGTGCTCAGCAACCGCTTTTTCGACCACGGCGGCCAGCCCACCCGGAACGAGCGCCAATGTCTGGGTGCCCGGATCTGGTGTCAGATCTGGGTGCCGAGCCCGCATGCCCAAGGAGCCATGGGAGCGCCCGGCAACAGGGGCGTGGGTCAGGCAACGGCGTCCGGATGGATGGATGGATCGGGAGGCGACGCCCGGACGGCGCGAGCCGGACAGTCCTGTTGCCGTGCGCTCTGAACCGCGTCGCCTTCGGCCGACTGGGTTCGGTCCGCCAGCTACACTTGGCCCATGGCGGTGGATGTCGAGGATGGGCCGCGAAGTGGCTGGCAGACGCAGCTGCGGTCGCGCGGCTACCGCCTCACTCCGCAACGCCAACTCGTCCTGGAAGCGGTTGCCCGGCTTGGCCATGCCACCCCGGAAGAGATCGTCACAGAGGTCCACCGCACCGCGGGCGGGGTCAACATCTCGACAGTCTACCGAACGCTGGAACTTCTCGAGAAACTGAAGCTCGTCTCCCATGCCCACCTCAGGCACGGTGCGCCGACCTATCACGCCGCTGGCGCCGAAGACCACGTCCACCTCGTCTGCGGAGCATGCGGAGCCGTCCAGGAGGTCTCCCCGAACGTGTTGTCCGACCTGGTCATCGAACTGCGGGAGCGGCTCGGTTTCACCGTGGACGTCAACCACGTAGCGCTCACCGGCCGCTGTGTGGACTGCGCGGGCCCGCATGCCGGTTGAACGGTCCATGGCCACCGAAGCGTCTATGGCCACCGGCCCCACCGGGGTGCCCGTGACCGGCGCTGAGTCCCAGGCGTCGGACAAGTTGGATAACAACATCCATTATCGTTCTCCGCTGCTGGACATGACCGGCGCCGTACCCGCCACCGGACCCGATCTCGGGGTGGCTGACCATTACGGGGACCCCCTGCGCGAACAGCGCAAGGCCGCGTCCGGCGCGGCCGTCGTCGACCGCTCGCACCGCGGGGTCGTCGGCATTACCGGTTCGGACCGCCTTTCCTGGCTGCACAGCATCACCTCCCAACATCTCGGCACGCTGCCGGCGATGCGGGGCAGTGAGGCGTTGGTACTGTCTCCGCACGGCCACGTCGAACATCATCTGATGATCGCGGATGACGGTACGGCCACCTGGCTGGATGTGGAACCAGGTACCACCGACCAGCTGCTGGCCTACCTGGCATCGATGCGGTTCCTGCTGCGGGTCGAGCCGGTGGACAGCACCGGTGATCGAGCCGTCCTTTCGGTGATCGGTCCGGCCGCGGTGGCTGCCGTCACCGACGCCCTCGGTCCGCTCGACCGCTCGCTTCCCTGTCCTGGCGACGGGCCCGCCACCAGGACAGGGCTTACCGAGTACGACGGTGACCGGCTGGCCCAGGGACCGTATCCGCTGGCCGCGACCCATCATCGGGATCCGGGAGCCTCGGTCGGGACGCTTGTCCGGGCGATGCCCCACGGCGTCGACCTGCTGATTCCTCGACCGGAGCTGACCGCGACAGTCGACCGGTTGCGGTCGGCCGGAGTGACGCCAGCCGGCATCGCCGCGTTCGAGGCGCTGCGGGTCGCCGACCGTCGGCCTCGGCTGGGCGTCGACACCGACCACCGGACGATCCCGCACGAGGTCGGCTGGCTGTCCACCGCCGTCCACCTCGACAAGGGCTGCTACCGGGGTCAGGAGACCGTCGCCCGCGTGCACAACCTGGGACGTCCGCCGCGCCGTATGGTGCTGCTCCACCTCGACGGCACCACGGTCACCCAGGGCGCGCAGGTGAGCGCCGCTGGCCGGACGGTGGGGTTCGTCGGCACGTCGGCCATGCACGGGGAGCTCGGCCCGATCGCGCTGGCCATCCTCAAACGCAGCGTCGCCGACGACGCGGTCCTCGTGGTCAACGACCCAGCGGCTGGCCGCGTCGCCGCGTCCATCGACCCGGCCAGCGGGCCACAGCAGCCAGCGCGCCCGGCAGGCCGGCTTACTGGCTAAAAGGCTCCGGCAAGCAGGCCTCCGGCGGGAAAACGGTGCCGAGGTGTGTTCAGACCGGCCGGGCCGCGAGAAGATGATCAGCCTCGCGCGCCTGCGGGTCGGCGGCATACCGGCGCAGACGTCGGCGCACATCCTCTACTCGCCGTCCGTTACGCTGCGACCGGGTGGCCTCCAGCAGGGGCACGACCTCGCGGATCAGCGAGCATCCCTGATCAAGGTTACCCAGATCGATCTGGACAGCCGCGTGGCGTAACAAGTAAGTGGCGTGGTCGCGGGCATGGATGGCCGGGTGTATCGCCAGGGCTTGGGTCAGCCACCGATCGGCCTGACGCAGCCGGCCGAGGTCGATGTAACAGATTCCGATCTGGGCGGCATACGACCCCTCGTCGAAGATGCTCGCCCAGGCCGGGTCCTGTGGGGTGGCTCGTTCGAAAGCGGCCTCACACCGGACGAGCGCGCGGAAGCACTCCACCGGCTCCCCCAGCGCCGCATATGCCCGCGCCAGCCTCATCTGGAACATCGCGCCCGCGCGTCCGCTGATACCACCGCTGCTGGCAAGGGATGTGTTCGCCAGTTCAACAGCTTCCCGCGGACGGTCGAAGTCAACGCACTGCAGCGCCATGTTCTTCATGATGTTCGCACCGACCAGACGGTCCCCAGCGGCATGCGCCGCATGCAGGGCCGTGATCCAGTAACGCTGGGCGCTGGTGTGATACCCAGCGTCGAACGACGCCCAGCCCGCGACCCGAGCAAGCTCAGCGGCCAGCAGCTGGAGCCTTCCCCCGATCTTCTCCGTGTAGGAGCCCCGGGCGAGCAGCTCAGTGACCACACCCAGCTCAGCATCCACCAACCGCCGGACGCTCTCGCCACCAAGTCGATCATCCATCAGGCGTAACCCGGGGATGTTGTGCTCAATGCGATTGACGATCTGGGTGTCCACCTGTCTGCCACCCAGCGCCGCGGCGAGCCGGGCGGGCTCGAGGTTCAGCCACTCGCCGGCCAGGGCAGCCACACCGGCCCCCGTGATGGTCAAAAATCCACGACGATCCGTGAGGGCGTCTTCAACCACATCGATCATGGAAGTCACGCTGCCCGCGCCACTCCAGGGGTAGTCGGTGCGCACAACATCACCGGTCGGCAGCCACGCGGGCCATGGATGGGACTCCACCTTCTCCGACGAGACACCAAGCTCGGCGGCAAGAGCGAGCTGCGAGACCCGGTCGGGTACCACGCCGCGATGCTCCCAGCGCCAGACCTTCTGGCGTTCCGCCGCCATGTTGGCCACTCCCAGGTCGCGCGCGCGACGCGCCACCACCCGGGCCAGCCTCTGGTAAGACCAGCCACGCTGCGCTCGGACGAACGCGAGCGGGTGGGCGCAGACACCAGCGCTGTCAGTCAACATCATCCGCTTCCTTCGAGTCGCAATTGGTGAGCGATTAACAACTCTAGGTGAATGACCCCCCTTTCGTACAGTGACCAAGCCGGTGCTGTGAGCGCAAAGGTGTCGCCAAGAGCCAACAAATCGTTCGTAAGAACATCTATTGCACGGCAATCGCACAATGCACACACATAAATCGCCTAAAGTAGTCGATAGCAACATCTATCACCCAATTGCTTGCTGTCAAGCAAGCAATCAAAGAGATCGTACCGTCACTCCCCGACAACAACAAAGGGTGGACCACGGCGAGATCACACACAGAGTATTCGGCTACTCGCCGAACGCAGATACATGCCGGATCGCCAGCAGCCCAACGCACGCGGCTGAACTCGAGCAATCAGGGCGTGAACTGACCCGTTTCCACGGTCAGGACGGCAGCAGCCGCCCGTCCTCGCCAAAAAAGATCAACGAGTCGAACGGGGCGTCAAGCGTCACCAGGCCAACAGGATTCGGATGATCGACATTAACACGGACGGTGAGCATCCCGGCCTCGGTCCGGACGTAGACCGACCGGTCCGCGCCGAGACGCTCGACCACCACCACCTCGCCGCTGATCTGAAAGGTGTCACCCGGGCCACCGGCGTGACCGGCGCGCTCCCCGGCCGCGCCGGGCCCGGCCAGGCGCAGCCGCTCCGGCCGAACCCCCACCGCGACCGAACCTGCCGGCGCGGGAACGGCAAAGCCCCTGCCGCGCAGCGTTGCGTCCGCCCAGCTGCCGTCACACACGTTCATCGGCGGAGCACCTACGAAGGTGGCGACGAAACGCGTGGCTGGCCGGTCGTAAATGTCGTCCGGGGTGCCGGCCTGCTCCAGCCGCCCATGGTTGAGCACGGCGACCCGATCACCAACCGCCATGGCTTCGGCCTGGTCATGAGTGACGAACAGCGCGGTCGACCCCAGGCCACGCAGGAGAGCGACGATCTCCACTCGCAGTTCGGCCCGCAGTTGCGCGTCCAGCCCCGACATGGGCTCGTCGAGCAGGACGACCTTCGCCCGGGTAGCCAGTGCCCGCCCGATGGCTACCCGTTGACGCTGGCCACCGGACATCCGCGCGGGTCGCCGGCCCGCCAGCTCACCGATGGTGAGCATCTCCAACGTTTCGCGGGCCCGCGCCCGGGCCGCCGACTTCGACATACCGCGCCCGTACCTCAGCGCCAGCACAAGATTGTCCAGCGCGGTCAGGTGCGGGTAGAGCGCGAAATGCTGGAACACCATGGAGACGTCGCGCTGGTGCGGTGCGACACCGAGCTGGCTGACACCGCCAAAACGCAGATCACCGGCGGTCGGCTGCTCAAGACCCGCACAGATGCGCAGGAGCGTGGACTTCCCGGACCCGGATGGCCCGAGCAGGGCCACGATCTCCCCCGGCAGCACCGACAAGCTCACAGCGTCAAGCGCGCGGACCGTGCCGAAGGTCCGGCTGACTCCGGCGATCTCGATGTGCACCCCGTTCGCCGGCCTGGCAGGGGTCACTACGGGATCACCCACGAGCCGCCCCGTGCCAGCGGTGCCAGCGGTCGGCTCGACCAATGATCCGCTCATGGCCGCCTCCGCCGGGGCAGCCGCTGGAGCCGCTGGAGTGGCTGGCGAGCCGGCCACCGCGGAAGAGAGCGACGGCGGTGGATGCGAACGGTCATTGGGTGAGGTTCTCCGCCTGACTTTGCAACTCAGTCAACGTAGCCACCGGATCCGCCCCCATAATAATCTTCTGGACCGCATCCGACGCGAGTGTGGGCACTTCACCACCGCGTGCGCCGGCCCAGTACGGCGCCCGCACCAGCGAATCGACCATTGCGTTGAAGGGGACGAGCTGTGGGAACCGCTGGTAGAGCGGCACCAGCCGGTTGGCGGCCTCCACGTCGACCGGCAGATAGCTCACTGCCTCCACGCCGGCCGCGACAACGTCCGGAGCGAGCAACGACACCATCAGCTCAGTCGCCATCTCGTTCTGGCAACGATCGGTCGCGAGCACCACCAGACCATTGCCACCGGCCACCGGGTGCTGGGTGCCGCCCGGCAGGACGGGGATCGGCACCGCTCCGAGCGGAAAAGAACCCTTGCCCTGCTGCTCGAGTGCCCGCAGCCCCGGCACGACCGAGTTGATGCTCGCCCCGGTCATGGCGGTCTGCCTGCCGAAACCGAACCGGACCAGGGCATCGGTCGGTGTCTTCGACTGCGGCCCGTAGGTGCCGACCTTGGCCAGGAAACCGGCGGCGGCACGCGCGGCGTCAGTCGTGAAGTTCGGCCGGCCCTCGGCGTTCTGGATGTTCGCGCCCTTCGAGCCCGCGATGGTGTTGAGGAACCACTGGCCGAACTGATCCCCGGTTGGCAGGTCGATCGGTTGGACACCCGGCAGCGCGGCCTTTATCCGGTCAGCGGCGGCGATCACGCCGACGGTGTCCGTCAGGGACTTCGGATCCACGCCGGCCTTGGCCAGCATGTCGGAGTTGTAGAGCAGGACGGGTACGGACACCTGCTGCGGCACGGTGTACAGCTGCTTGCCAACCTTGCCCAGAACCGTGAAGCGCTGGTCGTAGGAGGCACGCAACAGACGCGGAGCCAGCTCCTGGGCGTCGAGCTGCTGGACGAACGTGGGCAACAGGTCGAACCCGGCCACCGCGAGGTCGGTGTTGCGCCCCGCCGCGGCGTCGGCGCTGATCTGCTGAACGATCTGGGTGTAGGTGGTCGCGGTTGAAGTGATCTCAACGGTCAGGCCGGGATGCGCCTTCTCCATGTACGCCTTACCGGATTTGGCGGTGTCGTTGAGCGGGCCGCTCACGGTCATCCGCAGCGTCTTGACCTTGGCGGCGCACTGGGCCGACGCCAAGGCTCCGTTGATGTCGTCGACGGCGGCGGTCGCGGGGCGGGCGGTCGGGCGGAGGCTGGGGCTGACCGACGGGCCGCCTGAACCACCCGCCCCGCACGCGGCGGCCATGAACATGACAGCGGCAAGGGCGAGCGGCGCGGCCATGCCGCTGCGCGTGCGGCCGGGGCTCCCAAGGGGTCTGGACGGACGGGTCCGGATCACGTGTCTTCCTCTCGGGCGCGCTCTCATCCCTCAGCACCGACACCGGTGCCAGTGATTCCAGCAGCCAGTCGCCGCTGAGCAAGGATGAACACGAAAAGTGTTGGCAGGCTTATAATCAGCGCCGCAGCCGACAGCTGGGCGAAATCGGGGAAACCGCCGCTGGCTGAAACCAGGTTCGCCAGGGCCAGCGGCGGGGTCGCGATACCCGGTGACCGTGCCACTAGCAGCGGCCAAAGATATTCGTTGAACGAAAGGAGAAAGCTGAAGGTCGCGACCGTGGCGATCGCCGGTGTCGACAGCGGTAGGACGATCGCGCGTAGTGTCCGCCACGTACCGAGACCGTCCATCCGGGCCGCTTCGAGTAAAGCCGGTGGAATCGTGATCATATACTGGCGAAGCAGGAAGATTCCCGCGGCATTCGTCATGAAGGGCAGCACCAGCCCGGCCCTGGTATCGGCCAGGCCGACAGCGGAGATTGTCACGTAGTTCGGTATGGCGGTGATCTGTGGCGGTACCAGCAAAGTCGCGAGAATGACCGCGAACAGCACCGCGCGGCCACGAAACCTGAGGCAACCGAGGGCGTAGGCGGCTGGTATCGCCGTAGCGAGCTGCAGGAACGTGATCGCGATGCTCACCCCGATTCCGGTCGCCAGCGCAGGCCCGAGGCCCGCCGCCTCGAACGCACGCGGGAAGGCCGCGAAGCCGACATCGGACGGAAGCGGGCTCGACGACAGACCAAGCACATTCTGCGGTGGACCGACCGCGGTACGCAGCATCCACCAGAACGGAAGGAAGGCGCCGCCGATCCCGACGGCGAGAAACGCCCAGCGCAGACCGGTTGAGACGATCCTTCCTGGCGAGATGGCCGGATGGGCGCGGCTCACCACAGACACGCCACTGGCGTTCACAGCGTCACCTCGCGAGCGACTCGGGCACGTGCCCATCGTCCGACGGCGGCGCCAATAACACCGAGTAGGACGACAGCGACCAGCAGCAACAACGCCAGCATGGAGGCATAGCCGATCCGGAACGATCCAGTAAATCCTGCCTTGTAAATGTAGTACACAATCGTCGTGCTGGAGCCCAACGGACCACCCTGTGTGAGGACCGCGACCGTCTCGAACGTCTGCAGCGTGAGAATCGTCGCAAACACCGCGACAAAAACCGTGGTAGGAGCCAGCAGCGGCAGCGTGATCCGGCGCAGCCGCGCCCAGCCGTGGATGCCGTCGACATCAGCGGCTTCGCGCACCGACACCGGTATCGTTGTGAGGCCCGCGAGATACACGACGAAGACGAAGCTCGCCAACCGCCAGCCGCCAACAAGCGCGACCACCGGTAATGCGGTGGATGTGTTCCCGAGCCAGTCGACCGGGGCGATTCCGAACCAGCCGGCCACCGTGTTCGCCAGCGCGTCCGGATTAGCTGAAAAAATGTAGGAGAAAACAACCGCCACCGCGACAAGATTGGCGCTCACCGGTAGAAACAACGCAAGCCGGATGAGTGAACGCCCACGGGCCACCCGGTCGGCCGCGAGTGCCAGGCCAAGGCCGATCACCACCGCTGGAACAACGGTGATCAGGCAGTAGGCCACGGTATTACGGACAGCCTGCGCAAGGTCTGGATCATGCAACGCGGCACGAAAGTTGGTGGTGCCGACCCAGCGGAAGCTCGGCCCGGTGAGAGTCTTGTCAGTGCCCGCGATGAACGCGGAGACCAACGCCGGCGCGATCGTGAACACACCGAGGCCGACGACGGCCGGCAGCAACAGCGCCGCCACTCGCCAGCCTGGACGCTGGAACACCGAGTTCATGGAGCCGCCGGCCGGACATAGCGCCAGACACGCGGCCGGGCACA
>NZ_CAKJTP010000016.1:39693-44520 GCF_917627335.1 Protofrankia sp. CiT1
CCGCCGGCCGCGCCCGGCCGGACAGGACGGAGCTGTTCGGTACACGGTTCGGAATCTTGGCCGGTGACAGGGCATTTGTACACGACCTGGCCGTGTCGACACGGCGACCGCGTGAAAGACAGTCTCCGATCACCGTTCACGGCCGCGAGCAACAGCCGGCGGGCGCAGAACGACGCGCACCGAAAGTCACACGCCGAACGCTTGGAGTCCGATGCCGGCCCTTCGGCTTCCGCTCCGGCAATCGGGTGTGCCTCCTCAGCGCGATCCCTGTAAGAATGTCAATTGACCTGATGTCGATCTCCGGGGCCACAATGAGTGAGCGCAGCAGTTCCGGCTGGGGGCGCGTCGGCGACGACGGCACCGTGTACCTGCGGACACCCTCGGGTGAACGCCCTGTCGGTTCCTGGCGGGCTGGCAGCCCGGCGGAGGGCCTCGCGCACTTCGGGCGGCGCTATGACGACCTGGCGGCCGAGGTCGTGCTGCTCGAGCGGCGGCTCACCGTCCCCAGCGCCGAGCCGGCGGACCTCGCGTCGAGCGCGCGCCGGCTGCTGGCGTCCCTCGACACCGCCGCGGTCGTCGGCGATCTGGAGACCTTGGCCCGCCGGCTCGAGGCGGTGCTCACCGCGGTCGATGCGCGAAAGGCCGAGCGGGCTGCCGAGCGGGCCCGACGGACCGCCGCGGCGATCGAGGCGAAGGAAGCACTCGTCGCGGAAAGTCAACGCCTCGCCAGTGGTTCCGACTGGAAGGCCTCGGGCGAGCGGTTCCGCGCCATCGCCACCGAGTTCCGGGCGATCACCGGCGTGGATCGCCGTACGGACACCGAGCTGTGGAAAAAGGTGACCGTTGCCCGCGAGGAGTTCAACCGGCGCCGGACCGCTCATTTCGCCGCGCTCGACCAGCAGCGCGCGCAGGCCAGGGAGCGCAAGGAGGCGATCGTCGCCGAAGCCGACGCGCTGGCCGACTCCACCGAGTGGTCATCCAGCAGTGCTCGGTACCGGGCGCTGCTGGATGAGTGGAAGTCGGCCGGACGCGCGCCCAAAGACGTCGAGGACGCCCTGTGGCTGCGCTTCCGCTCCGCGCAGGATGCCTTCTTCGCCCGCCGCAACGCGGCCAACGCCGAACGCGACGCCGCCCTGCGCACAAACCAGGCCAGCAAGGAACAGCTGCTCGCCGAAGCGGCCGCGCTCGACCCCAGCCAGCCCGAGCGGTCACTGCGCAGGCTACGGGAGATCGAACAACGCTGGGACACGATCGGGAAGGTGCCTCGCGAGGCCAGTGCCGACCTTGAGCGTCGGCTGTCGGCTGCCGGTGACCGTATCCGTCACGCGGCGGACGCCCGGTGGCGCCGGCCGCAGACGGCGGAGTCTGCGTTTGTGACGACATTGCGGGAGTCCGTCGCCAAGTTGGAGGCAAAACTGGAACGAGCTCGGGCGTGCGGGCGCGCGGACGAGGTAGCGAAAGCCGAGTCGGCGCTGGCGACACAGCGCGAATGGCTCTCGCACGCGACTCGTTGATCCTCATCCGCGCGACGCCTGGCCAGCTGAGCGCTTGCCATAGCTAGCAGTCGGACGTACGCTGCTCAGTGTTGGTCACCCGGTGCCGTAGCTCCTACTATCCCAGCCAGAATTCATTCGGGGGCCCGCTCAACCGACGGCGGCGTGAGCACAGATTTTTCGCGCCGTCGACAGCCAATACGATCCAGCGGCCAAAGGGTATGCGATCATTTTTCGCCTGCCCGGTGGCCCCAGGAAATCTAGCCGAGAGGAGGCTGCCGTCCAACGTGCCGCCCCTGAATGTGCGCGATCTCGGAGACTTCATCAGGGACCAGCGCAAAATCGCGCAGATCTCCCTTCGCCAGCTCGCCCGGCAGGCCGGGGTCAGTAATCCTTATCTGAGCCAGATCGAACGTGGTCTGCGAAAGCCGTCCGCGGAGATTCTGCAACAGATCGCCAAGGCACTTCGAATCTCCGCGGAAGTGCTTTACGTGCAGGCCGGCATTCTCGACGAACGGTCGTCCGACAATGATGTCGTCGTCTCGATTCTCGCGGACACGGGTCTCACCGAGCGGCAGAAACAGGTCATTATCGAGATTTATGACGCGTTCCGCAAGGAAAACTCGACCTGCGGCCTGGTGCCCGAGCCATCGTCGCCTGACGACCTGAGCACCGGGCAGAATGCTCCGGAGCCGGTCGTCGGATTCGACCGGGTGGAATCTTCCCCGAACGGTGCCGCCCAACCGGGCGACACGGCGGTAACGACCAGCTCCACCGCTGGCGGCCAGGCAAAGAGAACCACAACCAGGCGGAAGACGGCCAGCAGCCGGGCGGCTGGTGATCCCGAGCCGCGGACACCGGTGGCCCGGCGGCCACGCTCCGCGGAAACCGGTGGAGAAACTGGTGGGAATGCCGGCGGCAGAGCCCCCGCGAAGACCGGCGTGACCGCGTCCGAGGATGTCCCGCTCACCACGGTGGCGGCCGATGAACCAACCACCCATGACCCGGCAGAGGACGCATAAAGATCAACAAGAGCGCCCGAGGATAGGGCGTTCGATCAGTGAGCGGCTCAGCCGCGCCTGATCTGGCAAGGCGGAGGAGGAAGGCGCCCTGGTGCTGGGCGCCGACTGACGACAACGCGGCCGGGCGGGACGCGGGGAGCCGCGAGCCGGACAGTCCTATCCTCGGGCGCTCTAAATCGGCAATACGCCGACAACCCACGGCCATGTCATGACCGCAAACCAGGAGGTAGCGATGGCCACCATCCGAACCACCGCCCAAACGTCGGAGGACACCGCTGAGGCCGAGGTAGACGTCAAAATCCCGCTGTCCGAGGTCCGCAAGCCCCTGTACGCCTCCGTGGGTGCCGCCGACGCCGCCGTCAAGAAGATCCTCACCCTCCCCACCACCTACGTGGATGAGGTCAAGAAGTTTTCCGATCGGGTCAACGGTATCTCCACCCAGGCGCAGAAACTGCCGACCAACGTCCAGACCGCGGTCCGGTCACTGCCTGCCACAGTGGGTTCGCAGCTTTCCGACCTACAGGGACGCGCAAGCTCGCTCTACAACAGTTTTGCCGATCGGGGCGAGAGGCGGGTCTCCAGCATTCGCCGGAGCCCGGTCACCGAGGAGGCTGTTTCCCGCACCAGGACCGCGGTCAGTCAGACCAAGGTCGCCCGCGACTCAACCCGCAGGGCGGCCGAAGCCGTCAGCAAGGCCGTCGGCGACGCCGCCGCGTCCGACTAACGGCCAGCTGCTGGCCAAAGGCCGCGCGATCGTGGTTCTTTTCGCGCGACCGACGCCCCGGCAAAACAGACTCCGCCACCACTCGGGAAACACAACCCCATCTCATGGTTCCGCTTCGGCAACCACGGGCCCCGGACCCTAACGTTCGGGACCCGTGGCGTGTCGTGCTGTACTGAGATATGAGATATCGCCCACTGGGATCTTCCGGTCTGCTGGTTTCCGTCGTCGGTCTCGGCTGCAACAACTTCGGGTCGAGAGTCGACATCGAGGGTACCCGGGCTGTTGTCACCGCGGCGCTCGACAACGGCGTCACGCTCTTCGACACAGCCGACACCTATGGCAACAAGGGCGGCTCCGAAACACTGCTCGGCCATATCCTGCGGACCCGGCGCGACGACGTGGTCCTCGCCACTAAATTCGGCAACGACATGGGCGGCGCATACGGGCCCGACTTCAACGCGCGCGCTTCCCGCCGATACATCCGCAAGGCTGTGGAAGGTTCGCTCCGCCGGCTTCAGACCGACTACATCGATCTTTTCCAGCTCCACGCGCCCGACGCGTTCACCCCGATCGAGGAGACGCTGACCGCGCTTGACGAGGTCGTCCGCGAAGGCAAGGTCCGCTACGTGGGGTCGTCGAACCTCACGGCCTGGCAGATCGCGGACGCCGAGTGGACCGCACGCGCGTCCGGTACCACTCGTTTCATTTCCGCACAAAACCATTACAACCTCCTGGAACGCCGCGTCGAGGCAGAGCTCGTCCCGGCCGCGCAGAAGTACGGCATCGGTGTGCTGCCGTACTTCCCGCTGGCGAACGGCATTCTTACCGGCAAGTACACCCGGGACTCCCAGCCGCCGCCTGGCACCCGCCTCGTGGGGCGCCAGGACGAGCTGACCGACGAGGTCTTCGATCGACTCGAGACGCTGGAGACCTTCGCCCGCGAACGCGGCCGGTCCCTGCTGGACGTGGCCATCGGCGCGCTGGCCGCGCAGCCGGCGGTAGCGTCAGTGATCGCCGGTGCCACCACGGCGGAACAGGTCCGAGCAAACGTCGTGGCCGGTGAGTGGCAGCCGCGAGCCGACGACCTGGCCGTCCTTGACAAGATCGCCCCAACCCAACGCCCGGGTTCCTGACACCTCCCAGGCGTGGGCAGCGGACAGCCGCTCCGCCGCCGCTGCCCACGGGAGGCGCAACCGGGTGCCGGGTCGTCGAAAATGGTGCTCATGGTCGAAGTGACGCTGGTACGGGGAGACATCACCGAGCAGGACGTCGACGCTGTTGTCAACGCGGCGAACTCGTCACTGCTCGGTGGCGGCGGGGTGGACGGCGCGATCCACCGCCGCGGTGGACCTGACATCCTCGCCGCATGCCGTGCGCTGCGGGCAGGCACGCTGGGCGGCGGTCTGCCGACCGGCCGGGCGGTCGCCACAACAGCGGGCCGGCTGCCCGCCCGGTATGTCATCCACGTCGTCGGCCCCGTCTGGTCCGACGTCCAGGACCGTTCGCACCTGTTGCGATCCTGCTACGAGCAGGCTCTACGGGTCGCGGACGAGCTGGGCGTGGCGTCGGTGGCCTTCCCCGCGGTCAG
>NZ_CAKJTP010000016.1:44789-54622 GCF_917627335.1 Protofrankia sp. CiT1
GGCGGCGCCCGTACCCGCGCATCCGGGCGGCCAGGCCACGGTGACCTCGCCCAGCCGCCATCGCCGCGCGTTACCGCGCACCGGCCAGCCCTCCGTCCGGATGGCCTCGACCGCCGCGATCCATCGTTGTCTGGGCCCGAACGCCGCGCGCGGCGCCATCCGCAGCCAGGCGTCATCGAACGAGGACAGCAACGCATGTATGTCCTCACCCGCAACGTTGCGGGCGATAAGTGCCTTCGGCAGCCGTTGCGCGAGCTCGGACGGCCGGCTCAGGCTCGGCAGATGCGCCGCGAGGGTGAGGGTGGTGGTGCCCGGCCAGGGATCGGCCGGGAGTTCCCGGCCGGCTCCCGGTGCCCCCGCCCCGGGGTGCGCACCGGAGGGACCGTCGACCGCGAACCAGCATGCGCGCCTGCCGATCTCGTCGCAGGTGCCTTCGACCAACAGGCCGCCGGCGGCGATCTGGTCGAGCATCGACCGCCAGGCCGAGCCAACCGCCGTCGCCTCGTACTGGCGGAGCACGTTCATCGCGCGGACCAGCACGGGGCGCCGCCCCGCGAGCTCGAATCCGCCGTGGGCGAAGGCCAGCCGTGGCGGGCGTGCGGCCGGAGCAGCCGCCGCCACCCGAGCCCGGTCGATCTCCAGCCCGACGACCTCGACGTCGGGCACCACCCGCGCCAACCGGTCGTAGAGCTCAACCGTGGTGATCGGGGACGAGCCGAAGCCGAGGTCGACGACCAGCGGAGTATCGGCGCCGCGCAGGCGGGCAGCCTGCGTTCCGATGATCCAGCGATCGACTCTGCGCAGGCGGTTCGGATTGGTTGTCCCGCGGGTCGCGACCCCCAGCGCCCTGGCCCGACCGGCGGCGAGCCGAGGCGTACGGCGGGCGGGAAAAGTACCGGGCACCGCTTCACCATCGCAGGGCCGTGGCGCTCGCCGCGGCGAGCCCTGGATTCCCCGCCCGCGGACATCCCAGGAGAGTCAGATGAATCTCACATTTCGACTTATATCGACCTATCAGCCGTGTCGATGGCAGAATGTAGCGGGCCCCATCGGGACGACGGACCCCACCATGGTGGTCGGTGCGGCCTGGTGCCGTACCCGTAGGGAGGCGTCCGGGCCGGCCCCCGGCGCGCCCGCCTACCAGCGCACGGGTATGTCGTCGGAGGTGTCCGGGCATGCGGGCGGCAGATCCGTTGTTCGGACATTCGGGAAGCTGGCGATCGGTGTGTCCGGCTCGATGTGGAGGTGATCGGTGCGTCGGGTGCGGTTCGGCCACTCCCGCCGGGTTGCCATGCTGTCGATGCATACGTCGCCGCTGGAGCAACCGGGGACCGGGGACGCGGGCGGGATGAACGTATACGTGGTCGAGCTGTCTCGGCAGCTCGCCCTGCTCGGTACCGAAGTTGAGATCTTTACCCGAGCCACCAGCAGCAAGGCCGAACCGACGGTCGCGCTCGCCCCCGGGGTCACAGTGCGCCACGTCAACGCGGGCCCGTTCGGGGACGTCAGGCGAGAGGACCTGCCCGCCTGGTTGTGTGCGTTCATCGTGGATGTGCTGCGGGCCGAGGCCGCGCGGGAGCCTGGTTGGTTCGATGTCATCCATTCGCACTACTGGCTGTCCGGCCAGGTGGGGCTCGCCCTGGCCCGGCGATGGGCGGTGCCGCTGGTGCACACAGCCCACACCCTGGCAAAAGTCAAAAATCATGCGCTTGCCGAGGGCGACCGGCCAGAGCCGCCACACCGTATCGTCGGCGAGCAGGAGGTCGTCACCGGCGCCAGCCGGATGATCGCGTCCGCCGCTGACGAGCGACAGCATCTCATCGATCTCTATGCGGCGGATCCGGACCTTGTCGACGTCGTGGCGCCCGGGGTCGATCTAGAGGTGTTCCGTCCCGGCGAGGCCGCGGCGGCGCGGACCCGCCTCGGCCTCCCGCCGGACGTGGTGCTCGTGTTGTTCGTGGGGCGCATCCAGCCGCTCAAGGCGCCTGACATGCTGCTGCACGCCACCGCCTACCTGCTGGCGCATGAACCGGCGCTGCGGGAGCGCATGGTTGTCGCTGTCATCGGCGGGCCGAGCGGCTCCGGCCTCGACCGGCCGGACGCCCTGGTCAAGCTCGCGGCCGAACTGGGCATCTGCGATGTCGTCCGATTCCAGCCACCGGTGCCCCAGCCGGAGCTGGCCGACTGGTACCGAGCCGCGAGCGCGGTCGTCGTCCCCAGCCACAGTGAGAGCTTCGGGCTTGTCGCGCTGGAGGCCCAGGCCTGTGGGACGCCGGTCGTCGCGGCGGCCGTGGGTGGGTTGCGCACAGCTGTCCGTCACGGCGTTTCAGGAATCCTGGTGGAGGGACGCGATCCGGCGGCCTACGCGGATGCGCTGGGCAGGCTGATCGGCCAGCCGCGCTGGCGACAACGGCTCGCTGCCGGTGCCGTCAAACAAGCGGCGGAATTCGGCTGGTCAGCGACCGCCCGCGGAGTCCTGGCCGGTTACCGTGACGCAGCGGCGCCGGCAACCGTTCCGGCGAGCGCCTGACAGACTGATGTCCCGCGCCCACCTCATCCGATCGCATCGGAGCCGGAGCATGTCACTATCTGTGAATGACACCGAGCGAGCACGCCTCGACCGTGTGATCGACGGCACCCTGGCGGACATCGGTCTGATCTACGAACGGGTGGACGAAGGATCCTTCCTCGTCACGCTGGAAGGCGACCACAAGCTCCGGACGATGACCTGGTTGATCGTGGGAGACCACACGCTGCTCATCGAGGCGTTCTTCATGCGCAAGCCCGCTGAGAACCCGGCGGGCACGTACGCGTTCCTGCTCGGCCGTAACGCGAGGACGTACGGCGTGCACTTCTCGATCGATCTGGTCGGGGATGTCTATCTCACCGGTCGGCTCCCGCTGGCAGCGATCACCGCCGACGAGATCGACCGGGTGCTCGGTTGTACCCGCACCTACTCGGACGAGAACTTCGACCCGGCCGTAGCGCTGGGCTTCGCCAGCGCCATTGAGCGGGAGAAGGCGTGGCGGGCCCGGGTCAGCGCCGCCGAGGCGAGCACCCGGATGCGGAACTGACGCTACGGAGCGGACCGGACCCGGGCGAGGCGCGCGGAGAGGTGCGACTGCAGCGGCTTGCCCTCGGCCTCCATGTCGATGGCATAAGCAAGATCGCCTCCTTCGACAAGGCCGTACAACCGCTCACAGCGGTTGACAGCGCGTGCCGTGGCAGTGCGGATCACAACGTTGGATCGCAGCTCCACCCGCGTGCCGACGACATCTCCGACGTAAATCTCGCTGACGCCGAACGGGTGGGCGAGCATGACCTCGACCGTGGGCGGCCCGTCGCCATCCGGCGGCTGCACGCGCCAGAACCCGACCTCGGTGGCCAGCGGGCTTCCCTCGTCACGACCGTCTCGAGGCGCACCAGCCCACCACGTCCGGGACTCGTAGGACAGAGCCGGCTGGCCGGTGCTGGAGAAGACGACCTCCTGGCCGTAACGGAAGCCGTCCATCCCCTCGTAACCGCCGACGCCCTCGCCGCGCCAGGTACCCAGCAGGAAGGCGAGCGGCCGCAAACGTGGATGAAGGTCGACCACCGGCCCCGGCAGTGTCGTCATGTCGGCTCCACCACACGCGGGCGCGGGCTGGAAACGCTCAACGCTGGCCTGAGTACAGCTTGTAGACGACGTACACGGAGAACCACCCGATAAGTACCGCCACTGTGATCAACAGAGCGGTGAAGAAGATTTCCAGCACCTGCCCACCCTAGCCTGGCAGCACCAGCCCAGCGCTGTGATTGCGGCTCTGTGACGTTATCTGTGCCGGCAGCCAGGCGCGCGGCAAAAATCGCACGCCCTTCGGCCTGGGATGTGGTACTCAGGCCGAAGGCCAGCGTCAGGATCGGTTCGGGAGCCTCGCCACGAGCTGGCCGGCGAGGCGCTGAGCGCACCACTCGGCGGAGCACCACTCGGCGCACAGCCACCGCGGCCCGATGTCGCCGTGTAACGTGGATCAACACCCCTATTGCCGGTCGCTCTAAGGCGTCGGGAAGACCCCGTGCAGACTGGGTGCCATGGGTTCCCTGGTCATCAAGGCAACTGCCGGTTCAGACGCGCCGGAGCGATGCGCGCAGGCTTTCACGGTCGCCGCCGTCGGGCTCGCCAGTGGCGCGGACGTCTCCCTGTGGCTTACCGGCGAGTCCGCTTGGTTCGCGCTGCCAGGACGCGCCGCCGAATTCGTGCTGCCCGAGTCCACGCCGCTGGTGGACCTGCTGGATACTGTGCTGACCGGAGGCCGGGTCACTGTCTGTGCTCAGTGCGCGGCACGGCGGGGCATAGGTCCCGATGACGTGCTCCCGGGCGTACGTATCGCGGGTGCCGCGCTCTTCGTCGCCGAGGTGCTGGCCGAAGGCGTTCAAGGGCTCGTGTACTGACGTCAGCTGTCTGGTGCCCGCCGGGCAACGGCTCCTGCAAAAGCAGACCACGTCCAGCACACGAGGTGACTCCTTCACGACGTCGACCGGATACGGTTTTGTGATCGTATGATGCACGAACCCGATGTCCTGTACGCAGTCGTCCAGTTCGACAGTACCGCGCGGCGGACGGTACGACGAGTCGTCGCACCATTTCCGGACCGGAGCTCCGCCGCGCTGTTCGCGACCGACAACGGCCTAGGTGATTTTACCGTCGGCCCCATGGCGTTTGCCGTACCGACCCGAGCGGCGCTGGTCGGCCAGAGTATTCCTGGCCCCCGGCCGGGCGATTCCTGAGGGACGGAAAACCCCGGCGGCGCAATCATATTCCCACTGGCGCCACCGGGGCCGCGGAAAACCTATACGGCTACTTCCACCTCGGTGTCGACTGGCTCGCCCTGGCGGGCGACGACCTTACGTTCACCGGACGCGCCCGGAACCAGCGCGCGGACGGTCCACGAGCCCGGCCGGGCAAAGAAACGAAACTGGCCGGTCGCGGACAGTGGCACTTCGGCCGTGAAGTCTCCACCCTCGTCCAACAGACGCGCGTAACCCGTTGAAACAGGCGAGCCGTCCCTGAGAACGACGCCCTGGATAACCGTTTCCTTGGCCACGTCAATTCCCTCCACCGAAGGTCCGCCGCTGGTCGCGCCGCACACGTGTCAGACGTCCTTCTCGATCGGAACGCCGACCAGCGAACCGTACTCGGTCCACGAGCCGTCGTAGTTCTTCACAGCCGGCAGGTCGAGCAGTTCGTGCAACGCGAACCAGGTGTGTGCCGAACGCTCGCCGATACGGCAGTAGGCGATGATGTCCTGCGTCAGGTCCACCCCCGCCGCGGAGTACAGAGCGGTCAGCTCGTCATTCGACCTGAACGTGCCGTCCTCGTTCGCCGTCTTCGCCCACGGGATGTTCTTTGCGGTCGGGACGTGCCCGGCGCGCTGCGACTGCTCCTGCGGGAGGTGCGCCGGAGCGAGCAGCCGCCCGGTGAACTCGTCAGGCGAGCGCACGTCCACGAGGCTCTTCTCGCCGATCGCGGCTATGACCTCGTCCCGGAAGGCACGGATGTCGGTACGGGCGTCACCGGCGGTGTACTGCGTGGCCGGCCGCTCCAGGACTTCGTCCGTCAGCGGGCGGCTGTCCAGCTCCCATTTCTTGCGGCCGCCGTCGAGCAGCTTGACATCAGCGTGCCCGTAAAGGGTGAAATACCAGTAGGCATAAGCCGCGAACCAGTTGTTGTTGCCACCGTAGAGAACGACCGTGTCATCGTTCGAGATGCCCTTGGCCGACAGCAGCTTCTCGAACTGCTCCTTGTTGACGAAGTCACGGATCACCGGGTCCTGAAGCTCCGACTTCCAGTCGAGACGGACCGCACCCGGAATATGACCTTTGTCATAGGCGGAGACATCCTCGTCGACTTCGACCAGGACAACCTTGGGGTCTGTCAAGTGCGCTTCGGCCCAGGCCGGGTCGACGAGCGCGTTGGAACGACTCATGTGTGCACTCCCTTCACGGAACGTATGGCGAGATATAGCTGACAACCGAGACAAAAGCCGATGACAGCATTCAGCAACGCCGCCACACATGCAAACGTGGTGGCAATGTACCCAGCGGGATGAGTAACGATGAGAAATCCGATCGCGCCCACCGTGCCGAACAGCGCGCCAACCGCCTGCCCCAGCCCGGACCACGGTGGTCGTTCATCCGCCAGCTCGACCAGCGGCCCCCAGCCAAGGGCAGCGATACGCCATACAGCAGTCCGTACGGCACCCACCGCGGACCGGATACGGCGGTGGCGAAAAAAACCACCACCGGCGCGAGGAGTAACCAGCCGCTAGCGGTCAGAGCAAGTACGCCAAGGATAAGGCTGGGCACGATTACAGCGGACCAAGGACCTCGCGGAACAGCCACGAACTCATCTCCTGAAGGGCGGGCCCGCTAGCGGCGAGCGACATCAACGCACAAATCAGGAAAGTCGACACGATGTGCTACCGACACGACACAAATCGATCGTGCGGCGGCTGACGAGCACGGTGGCGAACATAACCCCTCGACCGTAGCAGCGAACACGACCGATGTGTTACCGATCCCACTAGCTGCCAAAATGATCAAATAGGACGAACACGGGGCCAGTCACGTGACAGACTCCACATTCTCACCCGCTGAAGTCAGCCCATCGCTCATAACGGGTTCAAGCGCCGCGCAGACGGCCGCCTGACGCGACGCGGCATCGACAGGGACTCGTCATCTCACAAGTGTGTGAGCGACGGCATATACAAAGGGCGCCGCCACCGCCAGCGGGAGGACCGCGGCAAGGGGGTAGCTGAGCCCAACCGCGCCATCGGCCTGGAGCTCAGCGACCCCACGGGCGACAACCGCGTCGATGACGACGGCCACCGCCGCGGCCACCGCCGCGATCACGGTACCGTCGAAAACGGTCAGCACACTGGACACCGCGCCGAAGACAGCCCCCACGACGACGCCCGTCGCAAGACCGGCGAGCCGGGTGAGCACCGGCCGGCCGGTGGAAATGGCCGCGCAGGTCCGCACGCACAGGACGGCTGAGCCACCGCTGGCGAGAGCGGCAGCCACCAGCGCGGCTCCGGCCACACGGCTGGCCGGAGCCGTTAGCGAAGCCGTGTCCGCGTAGGTGGTGAGCATGGTCACGACGACCACCCCGCTAAGACCCGCGGCCATGTCCACCGTGACCCGCACGGACCGTTCCGGTGGATGATCGCCGCTCGGCCCGTCAGCCACGCCGGCGCCCGCCGCGGCACCGGTCTGGTCCAGTATCGCCGCGGGCGGGCTGGCCCGCCGTCGCGCCAGCTGAACGAGGATGACCGCTGCCACCGCCACACCGACGACCCCGGCATAATCGCCGATCTCGTGAGAATCGACGATCAGCGCGATGGCGTCCGAGACGAGCGCGGCCGATCCGGCGATCGCCAGTGTCCCCATGGAGCCCGCGAACGTCCGTACCCACGCCCAACCGAGAAGGAACTGCTCGACGGCGATAACGGCGACAAACGACGACGGCCCGGCACCGATGCCGGCGACGAGCGCCGGGACAGCCGCGGCTACCACAACGGAGACAGCAGTGCGGGACAGCCGCGATCCGTTCGCCCGGCCTGGCCGCGGTGTCGGGACGGACGCCGACATACTGGCCGGCTCCGTCCTAGCGGCTGTTTCGGCTCCGCGGGCTCGCACGCCACCATGCTCCCATGCCCCGGCTACGACGAGAGCGACGAACCAGCTGAAGCCGACCGGACGAGTACACCACGGGCTACAGGCCACAGGCCGGCGGCTGCCGGCCACGACGGTCCTCACCCACCGGCGAACGGCGGGAGCACCTCCACCACGCAACCGTCCACGAGCAGCACGTCAGCATGCTCGCGGGGACCGACCGGGACATCCCCCACCAGGAACGCGCAACACGCCAGCACCGCCGCCAACCGTCCCGGGTGCCGCTCGGACACGGTGGCCAGCAGGTCGGCCAGGGTATCGGCATGCTGCCGCTCCTCGGCTACCCCGGCGGCCTCCCGGGCCGCGGCCCAGTACCGGATCGTCACGCAGGCCACGGGGACCCCGGCAGCTCCGGCGTGTCACCTCGGGCCGGAAGCGGCCGGGCCGGGCCCGGCTGGGCGGGAAGCGGCCGGTCAGCACCCGCATGCTCGCCATGGCCCGCGAGCAGTTCGGGCAGGTGACGGCCGAGCCGGTCCAGCAGCCCCGGGACCAGCCCCGATTCGGCATGCCCGAACCCGGTTATGATCCAGAGCTGGCTGCCCTCCCCCGCCGCGGCAGCCAGCGAGTGAGGATGTTCCAGGGCGAAGTAGGTGTCCCGATCCCCGTGAACGAACAAAACCGGCGTCGGCGTGATCCGGCCGACGACGTCGAGCGGGGACGCCGGGATCATCGGCCAGATCTCGGGCATCAGCCGTACACCGAGCGCACGACGGGCGACGCGGCGGCCGATGGCCGTCTCCGCGAACCAGTTCACACGCCGCATCGACGGGGTGTCCCGGACATACCACCGGCTCGGCGCGCTCACGCTGACGACCGCGTCGACCGGGTTCCGTACCGCATACCCACGCACGGTCTCCCCGGTCCGGGCGAAGGCCGCGTGGCGGAGTACCGCGGCGGCGCCCATCGACCAGCCCATGGTGATGACGTTCCGGTAACCAAGCCGCCGAGCCGCCCCCACCGCCGCATCCACATCCAGCACTTCAAGATCGCCAAAGGTGCACACGCCTGAGGACCGGCCGTGGCCCCGCAGATCGGGCACGACCACGCCAGCGTACGGACGGATGCCGGCACTGACCGCCCTGACCGGGGGCTTGTCACGCGAACCAGAAAAACCATGGGCGACGACAACTCCAAGATCAAAACTGTGACAGGTGGCGGAAGCAACACGGCTGTAATGGGTCGTGGCGAGGATCTCGCCGTCCGAGGTAGGGAGAACCTCGAAGACGGTATGAGTGGAGTGGGACACTCCGCTATCCTCCCCACAGGCCGGTGTTCGTTTCGCGCCCATGACGGTCGTGGAACGCGGGGGGCCGGTCGCAAGGTATCCGTGGGTCGACGCTGCCCCAACATCGCAACCGAACCCTGGAGGAGTCGACTTGAGCGTCGTCCTGTTGCTCACCAACGCCCCCGGACCGTCCGCGGAGTCCTTTCCCTCGCTTGGGCTCCTGACCCACACCGTTCGCGTCGCGCCGCTGGAGGCCAGCGCGCTCTTGGACGCTCCCCCGGTGGACGTCGTTGTGGTGGACGGGCGCCGGGAGCTCGTTGTCGCCCGCGGCCTGTGTCGTCTGCTGCGTACGACCGGACTCACCACGCCGCTGCTCGCGCTCGTCACCGAGGGTGGGCTGGCCGCGGTGTCAGCCGACTGGGGCGTCGATGACGTGGTCCTCGACAGCGCCGGACCCGCTGAGGTCGAGGCACGGCTGAGGCTCGCGATCGGTCGGATCGCGGCCGCCGGCGGTACCGCGGAAGCCGGTGTCATCCGGTCCGGCGACCTGTCGGTGGACGAGACCACCTACTCGGCCAAGCTGCGAGGCCGTCCGCTCGAGCTCACCTTCAAGGAATTCGAGCTGCTGAAGTACCTCGCGCAGCATCCGGGCCGAGTCTTCACCCGTGCTCAGCTCCTGCAGGAGGTGTGGGGTTATGACTACTACGGAGGTACCCGGACGGTCGACGTCCACGTGCGCCGGCTGCGGGCCAAACTCGGCCCGGAGCACGAGTCGATGATCGGTACAGTGCGGCACGTTGGTTACAAGTTCGTCGCGCCCCCGATCGCCCCGCTCCCTGACGACGCCATACACAACCGTAACGACCGCGAAGTAGTCCGCGCCCCCCAGCGGGTC
>NZ_CAKJTP010000017.1:0-906 GCF_917627335.1 Protofrankia sp. CiT1
CCGGCGAACTGCATGACGCCTGTATCCGGACCCTGGCAGAGACACTCATCAGCTATGAGACGGCTAACCTGGCCGACACCGTATCAATGCTGACGCCGCTGGAAAAGACCACCCGGACAGTGCCCCGTACCCGACGGTTGCGGGGCTCGGTCGCGCTGGACTGGATGCGGCTGCATGCCGCCGTGACCGCGACCATGGCAAACGCCGCATACGACCAGGGGTGCCACGGCGACGCGGTCTCGCTGGCCGACCGGGCCGCGGCGGTAGCACGCGCCGCTGGCGACGGCCCACTTGCCGGCAGCGCGCTGGCGGTACGCGCTCGGGTGGTGCGCCAGCACAGCCCGACGGTGGCGCTGCAGATCGCGGGGGCCGCCAACCGGATCGCCGGCGCAAGCCCGGCCCGCGCCATGGTGACCGGCAAGGTCTCGGCCGGCTCGTACGCGGTCCTCGGAGATATCGCTGGTGTCCGGCAGGCCGTCGCCCGCTCCTGGAAAATCATGGAACAGCTGGAGCCATCCGCGCAGGGCCGGCCCGGATTCGCGCTCACCACCTATTCCCCAGCGGACCTGGCTCTGGCCAGCGCCGAGGCATTGACCACCGTCGGTGTCGCGGACGAGGCCGAACCCCACCTCGAACGGGCCGCCGCACTGATCGCGGACAGCGGGCAGACCGGAATGATCATTGCTGTCCAGATGGCACAGGCGCGGACCGCGCTGGCACGCCACCGCCCCGACCCCGACGAGGCGGAACAGCATGTGTCCAGCGCGGTCGCGCTGGCGGCGCAACGACCGGCCCAATGGGTTGCCCGGCTGGTACGCGACATCTCCGCGCTCGCCATCAGACGCACCGGCCATCAGTTCGACGGGCTCGTCGCCGCCACCGCCGGCTGGTTCTGACCTTCTCCCC
>NZ_CAKJTP010000017.1:1588-25763 GCF_917627335.1 Protofrankia sp. CiT1
TAGCCCCGGTGCGTCCCGAACGCCGTCAGGCGCCGGGCGGGCGTACCAACGACTGGGCGTCCGCGCTGGCCGTGACGGTGACCGGGCCGATGCCCAGGAGCGCCACCACCGGCAGGACGACCGTCCGGGTTCCGGTCACCCGGACGGTGGCCGGATTCAGCAGCTGCGCGGTCAGCACCGTATGCCCGGACGGATCAGCGTCGGCCTGGTATCCGGCGACAGCGGCGGTGACCTCGGCAAGCGGCAGTTGCTGGAAATCCTGGGTCGCCGTGTAGATAGCGGCATCGTCGACATGCTGCGCGGCGGCGAGCGCGGCACCGTCGGCCGCCGAGGCCACGGAACGTCTGGCCAGATACACCGCGGAGGCATCGGTCACCACAAGCGCCAGCATTAACGCAATCATGACATAGCCGAGAGTGAGTATCAGGATCGTGCCGGCGTCCGCGCCAGTTCGCGGCTGCTGGCACGATCCCGCGCGAGACGCCCGCCCAGGCCTGGCTGTGCCCTGCCACGATCGGCTCATGCGACTGTCCGGTCGCGCCGGTAGGCGTCCACGACGACGATGAATTTCCCGTTCACCGTGATATCCGCCAATCCGGTGAACAGCCGTGCGGTTCCGGGCAACGCCGCGACCGAACGGACGCACACAACGAACCGCGCGCCCGGAGCCAGCGACGCGGCTCCGTCGCCTGGGTCCCCCGCACCGCAGTCCGCGCCCTCCGGGGCGAACCGCACCTCGGGCGCGCCGTCAATACCCTGGTCCGCGAAGGCCAGCCGAGCGGCCACCCGCGCGCGCTGGACGGCCTGATCCTCGCTGTCCGCGGTCGCGTAGGCCCGGCCGGCCGCTCGGGCGGCCTGGGTGACCGCGAAAGCCGACCGCTGGACCGAGAACACGCTGAGGAAGAAGTAGACGAACGGGATCAACAACAGAACCGACAGCCCGACGAACTCGATCAACGCGGTACCACTGTCATCAGGCCCGCGAAGGCACCCGTACGGACGCGGCCACAAACACGCGCGCAACCGCGGGCACCGCCCGCCGCGGTCCAGCGCCCGCCGTGCGGGCGACCAGGCCCGCACAAGCGGCGACCGGCCCAGCGGTCTCACGGCGTCTCCTTGACCGCGTGCCCGACCACTTTGATCGTCGTATTCGCTCCGAACGGCATAACGGCCAACGGCACCACAACCTCGCACCGCACCTCAACCAGTGGCACACCGGACGGATCAACCACCGCTCCACTCGTGCAACGGGTGTCGGCCCGCCCGGGAACAGACGAAACGATCAGCCGCTCGGCGTACGGACCGCCGGAATCATCGGTCATGCCCAGGTTCGCCGCGTGCCGCGCGCCCTCAGCCGCGTCCGCGGCGAGGGTATTGCGGACATGCAGGACGAGGCCAACCTGGATAACGCCGAGAAACAACAGTAACAACAGCATTCCGACCAGCACGAACTCGACGACAGCCGAGCCCCGCTCAGCAGCCAGGCGGACCGACACCGGCCGGTCAGCCGTTGCCGACCACGGAGTCGATCGCGTTGGTGAACACGTCCCGCAGCTGGGGCACGGCGACCGCCATCAGTGCCACCACCAACGCCGCCGTCATTACCGTGACCATCACCCAGCCGGGCACGTCACCGCGATCGCCGCGATCCCGAAACCGGTTGTCCGGCACATCGCGAAAGACCTCCAGCCGCGCCGGTGCCCATCGGCCCAGCAGCTTCACGAATATCCGCACAGTCGACAACTCCTCACATCACATCACATCATGATCACTGCGCATTGAACGTCAAGCTCACGACCGCTGGATAGAAAGCAAAGATCACAGTAGTCGGCAGGACAAAGAAGACGACCGGCACCATCATCGCGATCTCCTTGCGGCCACCGGCTTCCAGCAGCTGTCGCTTGCCCGCCTCCCGGACGTCGACCGCCTGTGCCCGCAGCACCTCCGCCAGCGGCGTGCCGCGCTCTATCGCCACCGCCATGCCGTCGACGAACCGGCTGAGCGAGGCGACCGTCGTCCGGGTGGCCATACCCTCCAGCGCCTGGACGAGGGTGGCGCCGGCACGCGCGTCCGCGAGAGCCAGCCGCAGTTCGCGGCCGAGCTCCCCGTGCGACAGCCGGCTTACCCGTTCCAACGCTCCTATCGGGCTCTCACCTGCGGTAACAGCCAACGCGAGCAGCTCGGCAACAGTCGGGAACTCGATGAGAATGCGTTCCTCACGTTCTCGTATCGCTCGGGTCAGCCACCAGTCCCGGGCGACGACCCCGCCCGCGACGCCGGCAACGACCAGCGCAACGCTGACGATCGGCGGCGGCCCGAAGCCCAGCAGCGCACGCAGCAGCAGCAGAAAAGCGCCGAACAGCGCCCCGGCGGCCGAGCAGACCACCTGCTGAACCCGGAAATCCTCGATGGAGGTCCGCCCGCCGGCCTGCGTCAGGCGGCGCTGCAACGCGGCACGCCCACCGAGGAAACGGTCGAGCCGGTGAGCCGCGTCGGCGATGAACGGCCGGAGCAGTTCCTCCAGGCCGCTGCGCGAGGCGGCAGGCCGGGCGCGATCCGCGAGCAGCCTGGACTGCGCCGGAGTATCCCGCAGGTAGGGGTCGATCCGGTCCGCGAGCCGGATCCGCCGGACCACCGGCGACCGCAGCACGACAATGGCCAGGCCGACACCGGCCAACAGCCCGATCAGCGCACCTGTCGCGACTGGGCTCATCTGGGCCGCACCGCCGCCGTCGGCATCGGCATCGGCCCGCTCCGCATCAGCCAGCTCATCATGGACGCAGTACCCGGCCTTCTTCGGGAAGTCGGCCGATCTTCTTCATGAGCAGGTATGCCACCACCGACACCCCGCCACCGACCGCCAGTACGATCACGCCGGTGGGGCTGTCATAGGCGCGTACCGTCTCCCCCCGGGTTGCCAGCAGCAGCAGAACAACCCACGGTGCGGCAAGCGCGAGCCGCGCGGCGTTGATCGTCCAGCTCTGTCGGGTCTCAAGCTCCGCGCGGGTCCGAGCGTCCTCTCGCAGGAACGTCGACAACGTCCGGAGCAGCCGGCCGAGGTCGGTCCCACCTACCTCCCGAGCGGTACGCAACGACTCGATGATCCGGTCCGCGATCGGATCAGCAAGATCATCAGAAAGTCGGTCCAAGCTCGCCGAGAAGGATCCGGTCGCCCGGTACTCCTCGCCGAAACGGGTGAAAGCGGGGCGAAGCGGCAGCGGGCCGCGCACCCCCACCGACGCGAGCCCCTCCGACAGCGGCATTCCCGCTCGTACCGCGCTGGCCAGGTTGTCGACGACATCCGGCCACAGCTCCCGAAGGTCGTGCATACGCGCTCGGCGCCGGCGCAGCACCATCGCGCGCGGCAGCAGCGCGGCGAAGATGAAGAAGGCTCCGCCAAGCGACCAGGTGGCGGTGAAGGCCAGCACGATCAGGCCCACCAGCAGCCCGGCCCCGATACTGATCACAAAAAACTGGTCGGGGCTGACTCCCGGGATACCCGCCTGAACAAGCAGCTCCCGGGTCCGGCCCCGCCATTTCACGGCGACGGGACCACGCGGGGCACGGGTCCGCCCGCTGGAGACGATGAGGAACAGGCCGAGGCCGAACAGCAGCCCGATGAAGATGCCCATCAGTGCTCGACCGCGATCTCGGCCCACGAACGGTCGGCAAACGGCGCCCGGTCCAGCTCGGTCACCCGATCCATCCGGTCACGATCGGTCATGGCAAGCAGAGTTGGCAAATCATAGCCGGCCCGGGCGAACCGGTCGGCATGTGGCGGGTAGCCGTCAGCCCGCACCAGGGCGTCGTTACGTGATCGGTAGATCTGCGCGGTCTCGACGACGTCCCCCTCCGTGCGCCCCGACAGCGAGACGATCTCGGTGACACGCCGCCGCCCGTGCGCGTCCTTGGCGAGATGCACAACAAGATCGATGCTGGCGGCGACCGTCGGCACCACAAAAGCATGGCTGACGTTCTCCCCCGCGAGCAGCGGCAGGGTGCACAGCTTGGTGACCGCTTCTCGGGCCGAGTTCGCGTGCAGGCTGCACATGCCGGGCAGGCCCGAGTTAAGAGCGATCAGCAGGTCGAGCGCCTCTTCCTGCCGGACCTCACCGACGATAATGCGGTCGGGGCGCATCCGGAGGGCCTCCTTGATCAGACGACGGAGCCGGATCTCGCCGGTGCCCTCCAGGTTGGCCTGCCGGGTCTGCATGGCCACCCAGTCCGGGGACCGCAGCTTGAGCTCGAACACCTCCTCGCAGGTGATGACCCGTTCCCGCCCGGGGATGGCCGAGCCGAGGCAGTTGAGCATGGTGGTCTTTCCCGCCTGCGTCCCGCCGGCCACGATGATGTTCAGGCCAGAGGCGACAGCGGCCTCCAGGAAGGCCGCCGCCGCCGCGGTGATCGTCGCCAGGTCGATCAGCTCGTCCATACTGGCCGCGGACAGAACGAACTTGCGGATATTGACCGACCAGTGGACGCGGGTGACGTCGGGGATGACGACATGCAGACGCGACCCGTCCGGCAGCATGGCGTCCACGAACGGAGTGGATAGATCCACTCTGCGCCCAGAGCTCTTCAGCATCCGTTCGACCAGGTCCTGGACCTGATCGGCGCTCAGGATCGTCGTGGTCAGCTCGCTGCGCCCGTTTCGCGCGACGAAAACGCGCCCAGGTTCGTTGATCCAGATTTCTTCCACGGCCGGGTCGTCCAGATGGCGTTGCAGGGGGCCGAATCCGGCGACCGCGTCGTGGACAAGCCGCGCGGTCGTGGCGCGGTCGACAATCGCCGGGAGATCACTGGTGAGTGTGCGTTCCTCGTATTCAGCAAGGACGTCCTCGACAAGCTCACGGATCCGCGTGGGCTCGCGAACCGGGTCGAGGGATCGACGCCGGACCAGTTCACGCACTTCAGTCTCAATGAGCGAAGTGGCGTCCAGCCAGCTGCTGCGTGTTGTCACCGAAAACCCGATCTTCCTGGTTGCCCCTTCGGACCGACCCGCTCCCGGGAATCCTCGCGAAGCGTAGAAAAAAGGTCACAGGCAATCAAGTACCCAGCCCTGATTTCCGCCTGGCCCGGCTTCCTCGCCCCACCGCCACCGCACGGACCGCCGGCCGCCCGAGACCGCCGCCGGCGGCACAAAACCATGATCACGCCACTTTTGGCCAAACAACCCCCATGACATCACCATTCTCACAACTATCGCATCCAGCCCGCGCCGGCCCGCGAACAGCCCCACACGGAACAAACAGGATCATGAAGTCGGTCAATGACTCATTACTTTGCGTGCCGATCAAAGCGGCCGCGACCGTGGCGCGAGACAACGCTTTCAGAAGCCGGGGAAACGGCCGGCGCCTCGCGGCCGAAACAATCCGGCACGCAACGGTGGCGACCGGCCGGCGAACGCGGAGCGGTCAGAAGATCGACGCGGGTTTGTTCTCGGGCACAGCTATCCGGCCGGAAATCGCGCACGCCGACAAAATTTTCGCGATCATACTCACGGTGGCGGCCGAACCAGCGGTCACCAGCTCCCAGCTCAGCAAGGTTGTCAACGACCGGCCTGCCCACGCGGCCCCGACCGGCGGGCCAGCCAGCGGATCAGGCCACGTTCCCGTGGTGGCGCTCATACAGCGAGCGTGCCTGCCCCACCCAGTCATCTGAGAAAAGCCGGTCACCGAACCCGTCGAGTACCTGGACGAGGCCATCGATCTGATCACCGTCGAGCTCCGCAAGCTGCCGGAAGCTCGCGATGCCAAGCGCGTAGAGACGCGCCTCCACAACCGGACCGATCCCCACGATCTCCTTGAGATTGTCCCGCCGAGTTCCCGTTACCTCCGCCGGTATCGCGACCGAGAAGGCGCCAGCGCCGCCGGCAGCCGTCAGCGAGGCGAGCGCGACCGAGCCGGGCAGGACAGCCTGGGGCTGTCCGGGCGGCGCGCCCGGTACCGGGCGCGCGGTCTGCACCGGGACCACATCGACGAGCGCCGGGTCCCTTCCGTCGAAGGGGAAATCGCCGGCCCACTCACTGTCAGCGGTGCTCCACCCATCGGCGTCGCTATTGCCGTCGGCGTCGTGCGCCAGTACGGGCCCGGCATCATCCCGGCTGACCGGGGTATCCACCCGCTCACCCGGCGCGTGCCCGGGGCCGGCGGCCTCCTCGCTCCGCCCGCTGTGGCCGCTCCGCTCGTCCCGCTCGATCCGGGCCAGCAGCCGGACCTTTTCCGCCGCCCACTCAGCCTGATGACGATCAAGTTTGGTCGTCATCGTCGCAACCTGACGCTGCGCGTCCTCTGCCTCGGTACGGGCCATCGCCAACCGGGACGAGAACTTCGCTGCCCGCCCCTCCGCCTCGGAGAGCTGCACCCGCAGCCGCGCCGCCTCGGCGGCAAGCGTCTGGACAGCCTCCGCATCCCCCCGCGCGTGGGTTTGGCCCGACCTGGTGGCTACCAGGTCGGATCCCCCGCTGGTGTCGACGGCCGCCGACGAACCATTCGGCGAACCAGCCGCCTGGAGCGCCGCCCGGGTGACCGGCGCGGCCTGGACAGGCACGCTGGTCTGCCGGTTGACCCGCTCATGAGCCTCGGCCTCCGCCAGGGCTCCCTCGATCGTCCGCACCCTGCGGCCCGCGGCGAGGACCTGGCGCTCCACCGCCGTGACCCGCTGCTCGGACTCGGCCGCCCGCTGTTCGGCCGCGGTCAGACGCGCCGTGAGCGCCGCTTTCTCCAGCGCCCACTCGTCGTCCTGACGGCTGAGCCGTGCTCTCATCTCTGCGACGAGCACCGCCGAATCGACCGCCATGTGGTCCGTCAGACCCTCGGCGCCCGCGTCCCCATCCGCGGCGACACCGCCCGCCGCGGCCCGGCCCGCTTTCGACGCGCCCCCGTCGACCCGGCCGTTCGCCACCGCTGGACGGGCCGCCGCTGGACGGGCCGCCGCCGGCTCCACGCACACGGCGGCCAGGGCACGCCGTGCCTCCTCGCTCTGGCGACGCATAGGGCCGATGAGGAACACCCAGGCCAGCAGTACACCGATGACCAGTGCCGCCGCGACAAACACCAGGATCTGGCCGGCAAGGTAAAGCACGAGCGATCAGTCTCCTTCCCGGGTGCGCCGGGCACACCCGCAATCCTTCACAAAGTATCGCGAAGGACGAAAGCGATCGTAACACCCGGCAACGGAGTATCTCGCCGTGAGATCCAGCCGGCATATTCGATCATCGATCGCTCTTTGGCCGGACAGGTCCCGTCGACCGCCGCACGGCTGACGGGAAAGGTAGGACATCGTGCTTGTCGCGCCTGGTGACCAACGATTGCACAGCCATGTTTCAGACGTCCAGTTCCTACCGGACAACCAGCCGGCAACGGATGTGGTCCAGGTGTCCGCCGCCGGCACGGCTCTCTTCGTGATGTCGCCCGCGGGCCGCGGCCGCACACATCACGAATCTTCAAGCCATATGTGGATAGAACACTGTCCGCGGCGGGTCGAAGGTCTCCTTGAGTGTCCGCGGCGAAACCCACCGCAGCAGGTTCAGCGCGGAACCCGCCTTGTCATTGGTACCGCTGGCACGCGATCCGCCAAACGGCTGCTGACCGACCACCGCACCCGTCGGTTTGTCGTTGAGATAGAGGTTTCCCGCGCTGTAACGCAATGTCTGGGCAGCCGTGGCGAGTGCGGCCCGGTCGCGACCGAATACGGCACCGGTCAACGCGTAAGGGGCGACATCGGCGACATCGGCCAAGATCGAAGAAAACGCATCCGTACCGGTCTGCGGACGATCCGCATACACATGCACGGCAAGGACCGGCCCGAAGTACTCCGACGTGAAGACCTCGTGTGTGGGGTCGGCGCATACCACGACGGTCGGTTCCACAAAGTACCCGACCCGGTCGTCGGTACCGCCACCGACGAGAACCGACACGGCCGGATCCGCGCGCAGCCGCGCGAGCAGAGCCGCCAACCGGCCGAACGCCCGTCGATCGATCACCGCGCCGCCGAACAGGCCCAGGTCCGACACGTCACCGTAGGTCAACGCCGCGGTCTCGGCCACCAGCCGGTCCCGCAGGCCGGCCCGCCACATCGAGGCGGGGAGATAGGCGCGGGAGGCCGCCGAGCACTTCTGCCCCTGGTATTCGAACGCGCCGCGGACGAGGGCAACCGCCACGGCATCCGGGTCGGCGCTGGCATGGGCCACCACGAAGTCCTTGCCGCCGGTCTCACCGACCAGCCGCGGGTAGTCGCGGTACCCCTCGATCCCGTCCGCGACCGTCCGCCACATCGCGCGGAAGGTGGCGGTTGACCCGGTGAAGTGCACGCCAGCGAGAGCGCGGTGGCGCAACGCGACGGCGGAGACAGCCGCGCCATCCCCGGTGACCATATTGATCACGCCCGGGGGAAGACCCGCGGCCGCCAGCAACGACATGGTGTGGTGGGCAGCGAGCTGCTGGGCCGGGGCGGGCTTCCAGACCACGGTGTTACCCATGATCGCTGGAGCGGTCGGCAGGTTCGCCGCGACCGAGGTGAAGTTGAACGGGGTTACCGCGAGGACGAAGCCCTCCAGCGGCCGGTAGTCCATACGGTTCCACGTCCCCGGAGCCGAGACCGGTTGCCGGGCGACGATCTCACGGGCGAACGCGGCGTTGAAACGCCAAAAATCGATCAGTTCGCAGGCCGCGTCGATCTCCGCCTGGTAACAGCTCTTGCTCTGCCCCAACATGGTCGCGGCGTTGAGGATGTCCCGCCACCGCCCCGCGAGCAGCTCGGCGGCGCGCAGGAACACAGCCACGCGGTCGTCCTGGCTGAACGCCCGCCAGGCCGGCCCGGCCGCCAGCGCCGCGTCGACGGCCTCCGCGACGTCCCGCGGCGCCGCCGCCCGGCCCATCCCCAGCACCAGCGCATGCCTGTGCGGGGCCACCACCTCGAATGGCTCTCCGGTACCCGGCCGGGATTCGCCCGCGATCACCAACGGGAGCTCGACGCGTTCACCCGCCATCCGCGCAAGCTCAGCCCGCAGGCTGGCATGCTCCGCGCTTCCCGCGGGGTAGTCGCGGACCGGCTCATTCACCGGCTCCGGGACGATCGTGACAGCGTCCACCTGTGTCACCCCTTGCCCATACGGGAGAACCAGCCCGCCCGGATCCACGCGGCCGGATCCACGCGACCGGATCCATGCGACCGAACACCTGAACACGATCCGTCCACGAACGCCTACAGAAGATCCGCCAGCTCCTGCGTGGCATACCAGAGCAGTTCATACCCATCAGCCTCGTCCACCAGGAAAGCCGCGTCCTCGCCACCGAGATCGGCCTCGACCACGGCCGCGGCGGCCACGGCAACGACAGCCTGCGCATCAGCATCATCCACATGAACGGCCCGAACCGCGGCTATCGGCACAGGTACCGCGACTTCGACCACCCCCCGATCGAGATCATCACGGATGCGCACCTGATGATCGTCGACATCCACGGCAAACACAACCCGGCGCCGGGGTGCCGTCGGGTCGTCATCGAGCAGCCTGAGACTGCCCCTGGCGGCCTCGAGAAGCAAGGCGTACTCCATCTCGTCCGTATCCGACCCGGCATACCACTCCCGAACGGCCCCGGTGACGGCAAAACCGAGCCCGGCGGGAACCAGGCGGTCCACGAGGACGCCCCGCGCGGCCGACAGGGTTGACGGTAGATAAACGCGCACGACGCCAGTGTGCCGTGCGCTATCCGGCGCCCGGCCGGCGGCAGGAAGGCGGACCGGCCTGGCTCGGCCCGGCCCGGCGGCTGATCCCCTCGCCCGCCGGTTGAACCAGCGGTTGAACCAGCAGGCTCAGCCGGCAGCCGCGAGCGGCCCGCCCGCGGCGTCGGGCAGCGCCAGCGCCGCCGCGCTGGTCCGTAGCGAGGTCTCGAAAACCTCACGCCGCCGGCTGAGGTCCATGACGTTGGCGCCGATGACCGCCAGGTCCTGCGGTCCTGGGCAGATGAGCGTGACCTTCGTTCCCGCGGACCGCAGCAGCTCGGCCTCGCGCACCACCACCCGGGTCGCCAACCGCCGGAGCTGGCGTTCGACCCGGGCCAGCGCGCCCCGAGGCTGGTCCAGGACCAGGGAGCAGGCAGGAGCAAACACCAGCACCTCGTCAAGCCCCAGGCCGGCGAGTACGTCCACCGATGCCGGCGATCTCGTCCCGCCATCGATGTAGGGCCGGCTGTCAATCATGACCGGCGCGTACCAGGACGGAATCGCGCAGGAAGCCATCACAGCCTCGGCGAGCGAGGCCCGGGGCGCTCCCGGCGAGCCGAACACGACCCGGGTCCCGGTGTCGTAGTCCATGGCGACGATCCACGGTTTCGCCGAGGATGGCCAGGTCGCGGTGGTACTACCCGCCGTGGACACGAGCTCGCCAAGCGCGGCGAGTGTCCCGCGCCCCTGCGGGAGCAGGGAGGCCAGGGCTACCAACGGAGTGACACTGCGCGGGTGGCGTGCCGAGACGGCCAACAGCCGACGGGAGCCGATCCGCATGCGCGGCCTCGGCGGCAGTGCCGAGCCGAGCCGGGTGTAGTCCAGGACCGGATCCCCGAACAGCGGCCGCCCGTACTCGGAGTTGACCATTGTCCCGACCCCGGTGCCGGTCCCGATCAGAGCGGCGAGCACCGCTCCGGCCGATGTCCCGACGACCATGTCCATGGTGCGGACATCGGTTCCGGTCGCGTCCTCATATGCGCTGAGCGCACCGATCATCCATGCCGATCCGAGCACACCCCCAGCACCCAGGACCAGGCCACGACGGGGCGCCCGTCTGTCAGCCATCAGCCACCTCCCGTAGTACGTCGCGATCTCGGCTGCGCGCTATCCCGCCGCCGACCACCGCGCATGGCTGACAACAATGACGTCAACGCGCCCGGCTCGGCAACAGCCCTACTCGGCGGCCTCCTCCTCACCGAAACTGGTCTCAAGCACGCCCCACGCCCGCAGCCGTTCGGCGAACTCCTGCGGTGTGGTGTCGTGCAGCAGCGCCAACGCCCTCAAATCGCCATCCCGGATGGACAGGACCTGCCCGGCATAGTCGTCGCGCTGGCGCTGAATCTGTGCGACCCAACGCCGTACGAGCCCGGACGAGTCCGGTGGCGCCTCCGTGAGCTTCTTCAGATTAAGAACCGTACGGGGCCGGTGCTCGCGCGGCGGCAACGCCTCCTCGTCCGGCAAAAGCGCCGACACCGGAACACCGTAGAACGCCGCCAGTTCGGACAGCTGATGGACGCTGATCATCCGATCGCCCCGCTCGTACGAGCCGACCGCGGCGGTCTTCCACCGCCCGCGTGACTTCTGTTCCACCCCCTGCAACGACATTCCCTGCTGGATCCGTATGGCCCGAAGACGGGTTCCCACCGCCTTGGCGTACTCCCGGCTCACCCGATACACCCCCCGCCGCCTTGATAGAGCACTTGGTGATCATTTTCTGCTCCCGCCTACTGCGGTGACGCAGGTGCTCACCCTAACTTAATGTTATGAAAGATTGTTACTCGCCTCTTAAATATGCAAAACGTGACCCCCTTGCCACAATTGTTGCCTCCCGGCAATGATCGGTCTATTTGTCCGCCCAAAACGCCCACGATGACGCCGACACGCCGACCCAAGGCACAAACCAGCTGCCGAGCGCTCGTCTTTCGGTACGATCAGTCACCCAGACAGACTGCCCCGGAAGCGCGGTCAGTAACCGCGCGACGCGAGGATTAAAAGGACATTCACGGCAAAAAATGACATTCGCGGCTCGGGCTGCTCACCGTCGTTGGTGACGCGTTGTGTCGGCGGGCTCAGAGCGCCCGGCAATAGGGGTATGGATCAAAGAGCGGGGCTGGGGTGCGTGCATCGCGAGACGGAGAAGGCCCCGGTAGCAGTGTCCTACCTGGGCTGACGACAGCGACGCGAGGCGCCGGCTGGCGCCGGCAGCCCCTGGATGAACGTCCAGCGCCGACCACTCAGTGACGGGCCGTGGAGCGCCGGCGGCGCCCGCGCACCGGGCGGCCCGCCACCCTCGCGGCGAGCTCGCCGATCGCGAGCCTGGCCGGGGACTGTGGAGCGACATCACGCAGCAGCTGGCCGGCGGCCTGCGCGGCGTCCATCCCAGCCATGTCCAGCGGCACCAGAGCGACGGGCTCCGAGCCGACATGGCGCACCATCGCGCGGGACACCTCCCGCCGGGCGTCTCCCCCCACGGCCGCGCCGCGCAGCCGGTTCACCACGATCCACGGATCCGTCCCCGGTATGACCTCCCGCAGATCGGACAGGCCACGGACGAAGCGGACCAGTCCCACCGGCTCCGCCGATGCCACCGCCAGAATGGTGTCGGCGGAGCCGAGCACCGCCTGGGTCGCCCCGTTGCGGCGGGGCGCGGCCGTGTCGAACGACAGTTCCTCGTCCATCTCCAGGCAGAACCCGCAGTCGACCACGACAAAACTTGCCAGCCTTCGCGCCAGTGCCAGCACAACCTCGACGGACGCCGGGCGAAGCTCCGGCCACCTCGACGGACGGGCGATCCCGGGCAGGACCCGCAGCCCCCCACCGAGGTCCCGGCACAGCACCGCGAGCCGGGGCACGTCCAGAGTGCCCTGATTCGCCGACCGAGTGGCGGCGGCAAGCCCCGGCGCCTCTTCCAGCAGCCCCAGCAGCTGACCGATCGATCCACCGTAGACATCAGCGTCGATGAGCAGCGTGGGCAGTCCCATGCCGGCGAGCTCGGCGGCCAGGCACAATGCCACCGTGGTACGGCCCGGCGCGCCGGTGGGACCCCAAACCGCGATCACTCGCCCCGCGCCGAGCTCGGGCAGATCCGCGGCCTCGGGCATCGGCACCACCGGTGCCACGGCGGCGAAACTCGCCATCGGCTCGCCGTAGGCGCCGCTGGGCAATGCCGCCTGGCCACGGTCGGAAAGCGCCCGGGCCGCTTCCACCACCGCGGCCGCCACCACCTCCGCGGTTGAGTCAGTCGCGATCACCGCCGCGACGCCGAGCTGGCGCAGCCTCCGCTCGCCCTCCTCGTCGCCTGGCACGATCAGCCCGATGGCCGCGACCCCGGCGACTGCCAGGCGCGTCAACGCCTCCCGGTCCAACCGGCGCAGGTCCGCCGACAACAACGCGGCCCGCGCGGCGCCCGTCGTGGCGGCGGCCAGCAGGTCGGGCAGGTCCACACACCGCCGGACGACCGTCACCCCGAGGTCACGGCGGCCGAACGCGGTCACCAGCCCCGACTCGACCACCGAGTTGGTCACCGCGGTGAGGATCGGCAGGCTCATTGTCCGTAGCCCGGAACAGCGCTCGGGCCCGCTCCGCCAACCTCACCGCGGGCGCCGCGCTCGAGCTTGACGACGTCGACGCGTTCACCCTGCGATGCCGCCACAGCGTTGATCGCAAAATCGACCGGAACTCGCAAGGTCAACGAATGAGCACCACCGGTGAGAGCTTCCCGCGAGATGAACTCGACGTCATGCAGCACCAGCACCTCCGTACCGGCGCCTCCCGCCGCCGGTTGGGCTGCCTGAGCGGACTGGCCAGCCTGCGGTGCCGCGCTTGGGATCACGGCGCTCGATCGCTGGTAGGCGAAAAGATCCACATGATCACCCGGAACGAGGGAAGGTGCCCGACCGTCCTTCACAACCACCGACACCAATCGTGTCGATGTGACATTACTTCGTATGAAGTCAGCGCCGCTGACCAGCTCCCCAGCTGAAACCGGACGAGCGAGCACCGCCCCGACCATCTCCGGAGCACGCTCACCGGGATAATAGCGCTTCGCGGCGTCTGGGCTCAGATACGCCGAGGTTGTGGCCAGATCGGCAGCCACCATGACATGCCCCGCTGGAAGATCCCCCTTCGCCACGACCCAGGCGCGGGTCTTGTCGGCGGTGACGAACAGGCGTGCGCCCAGCACAACGGAAACCAGCACCAGCAGGACGCCGACCAGCAGCCGGGAATCGCGCCAGCGCGGGCGGGTCAGCCGTCGCCCCGGCGGCGACGGCACGGCCGCGGGTTTCTCCGCAAGAGTGACAGCGGGCGTGAGGTCGGTCACCCGGACCTCCATGTGGCTCATGTCCCGGGGCCCGCGACAGCGGCGTCGTTGGCCAGTCAGGAACAGTCGATTGGCGGGCAGCAGGCGCCGCGGCACAGACCAGGCGGTCAGGGCATGCGCGGCTCCCTGGTCGCCGAGCGTACGTGGTCTGCGACGACACCCCTGGACCTACCAACACAATCAGGCGAATGACAGCTGTTATCCACAAGTAGAGGCATTCACAGGCGATCCTGCCCTCAGACTCTGATACACAGGAGTCACGACCCATCCATCGCCAGGGAGACAGACCGATGAACGAGCGCTTCCTTCAGCTCAGCGATGTGGCGGAGATTCTCAACATCTCGTCGAGCCAGACCTACGCGCTGGTGCGCTCGGGTGAGCTCCCGGCGATCAAAATCGGTGGGCGTGGCCAGTGGCGGGTGGAACGTACCGAGCTCGAGGCCTACATCCAACGGGCATACGAGCAGACTCGCGCGTTCGTGGTCGCGAATCCGCTGGGCCGCGGCGATGCGCTCGTCGACGACCGGTATGCCGACTAGGTAGTTCGCTGTCAGGCTGTCAGGCTGTCCGGCGGACGAAGCTGACCGACGGCAGCGGGATCGTCCGCACCGCACGTACTGACCGGGCTCGGCGGAACTCGTCATCGGCGTGTTCGGCCACCTCGACGAAGTCCGCGCCGACCCGGTCGATGGTGCCCATCACGGCGGTGCCGTCCAGCAGCACGACCGAACAGACCGAACGATCCCGCACCACGCCGCGCAGCGCGTACGACAGGTCCAGCCGCGCGGCCAACGGGCCTTCGTGGCCGGGCTGGGCGGACACCGCGGTCAGGCCGCGCAGCCAGAGGACGGAACGGAGCGGAAGCAGGACCTCCTGGGCCCTGCTCTCCTGCAGAAGCAGCCAGTCCACCCCGAGCGCGGCAAGCCGGCCGCCGAGGACCTGACCCGTTTCCCGTTCCCGCCCACCCAGCAGCACCCCGATCCGCAGCGACGATCCGACCGCCGGCCGCAGCCTGTCGAGCAACCGCAGGTGCGCGGCTTCGCGACGGCTTCTGTCGACAAGCTCCGCATCGAGTTCAGCCGCCTCAGCGGCATCCCACTGCATCTCAAGATCAGCGAACAGAGCTTCCCAGCGCAACCCGGCCCCTCCTCCGCTCCCGGTCAGGCCGCAAGAGCGCCCGGCGCGGCCAGGACGAGCCCGTTCGGCTCGTCGGCAACCCCGTTCGGCTCGTCGGCAACACAGCCCGCGACCCGTCTGACGGTTCGCCCCAACCACAACAACGACGGCGACGCATCCAAACGCCGTCGGGCGAGCGTCGTCGGGGGCACCATCCATCAGACACGCCCTGCGGCATGGCCATGAGTATCGACTCTACATACCGCTATATCCCAGGCCGCACCTGATGTTCTACTAGCAAGAGCCGGTAAACGCCACAAAACGTCTTGACAGAGGTCCGACGGAGGACTACACAAGCAAACACAGTCAAACAACATGTTTCATCATCATCCACCGAGCACTCCGGAGGTCGCCGATGTCAGCTGGCCGGCGCCTGCCCGTCTTTCTCGCGGGAGTGGCCGCCGCCGCGGCGCTGACAGCTCTAATGATCAAAGAGGGCCCACGGTGGACGGACCTTCCACCTGGCCTCACCGCCGTACCAGAATGGGTCACAGCAGATCCTGAACATGCGCTCATCACCGTGGTCGGCCTTGCCGCCTGGACATGTCTGCTGTGGTTGTGCGCGGGATTCGTCCTGGGCGTACTGGCAACGCTGCCAGGTGCCGGCGGACGAGCAGCCGCGGCCATGGCTCGGCGCATCCTGCCCCGAACCCTGCGGCATGTCCTTGAGATAGCGCTCGGAATAACCCTCGCCGCGGGGACAGCCGTGCCAGCGTTCGCCGCGACGCCGACGGAGGCCGCGATTCCCGGGGCAATCCCGTCGACCAGCACCGCATGGCCAGATCTGGCCCGCCCGAGCGTACCCACAACGCTCGCTCCGACAGACGTACCGCCCGCGCCCCAGCTCGCGCCGTCGCGGGATGACCGGACCGCCACGCCCCAGCACGGGCGGCCCGCGAGCTCCCAGGCCGCCCCCGAGCGACCAGCCGACGCAGGACACCCAGCCACACCAGCGCCGCGGGCCGCCCCACCGGCCCCGATATCGGCACCGGCCCCGATATCGGCACCGACCGAGCCAAGATCAACTATTGCCGCAACCAGTTGGCCCGACCTCTCCCGGCCCTCCGCTCCAGCGGATCCGGCCGGCGCCGTTCCCACCTTCACAACGACCACCCAGCCGCCGGCCGCGACCCCGCCGGCCACATCAGCACATCCCCCACGTCCCCCGGCCACCGGCACGGCAAGCGGCGCGTCAACGGTTTCCGCGGAAAGGTCGACGGTATCGGCCACAACAGCGCAGCCGCCAGCTACGACGGTCCCCACGAGCCCCGCGGCACCGTTGTCACCCACTGTTTCAGCATCCACCGGAACATCCCCGGTGTGGCCGGATCTTGCCAGGCCCTACGACCCGATAGCCGGTGCCGCGCCACGTGGCGTCGGAAATTCCAGCGCGGCACCGGCCGGACAGCCCACGACATCGACAAACAGCAACGACGCCTCCACAACTGACCTGGCCGAGATCGTCGTGCTCCGCGGCGACACCCTCTGGGCAATCGCTGCCCGCAGTCTCGGACCAGGCGCGACCACCGCGCAGATCGCGCGGGAATGGCCACGGTGGTGGGCCGCAAACGAGCACGTGATTGGCCCTGACCCCGACAAGATCCTGCCCGGCCAGCGGCTCCAGCCGCCCCGCCCCGGGCCTTGACCCCGCCCGCCCCGCCGACTGGAGAACAACGCTGTGACCGTTGCTGCACCCACCCGTGCGCACTCCATCCGTGCCGGTCGTTTTTACCAAATACCGATCATGCCCACCGATCCGCCTTATGATGACGATCCGCAGGCAGCGGCCTGGCTCACCGCCCCGCCCACCGGCTCCGCCGCGGCACCAGTGCTTCTCGCTATGCCTGACACCCGTGTGGATATCCCAGCGCAACAGGCGGCCAACCGGCCTGGGACAGGGCGCCCCGCTCCCCGCTCCGGGGCGATGGCGACCTCGGATAACCGCTCCGCCCCCCCGTCGGCACGCGCCGTCGCCGCGGTGGTCGTGCGCGCCATCGTGGAGGCCATGACGGGCATCCGGCCCGTGACCCATCTTGCCGCCTGGACCTCCCCGCGGGTCCAGGCGGACCTCGAGCGGCTGGCCGGGGACAACGTCCGTAGGCGGCGCTACACCCTGCGCTGTGTGCGAGTATGCGAGCCTCGGGAAGGGGTCGCCGAGGTCGCCGCGGTGATCGCGCGGGGCGAGCGTGTGTCGGCCCTCGCGCTGCGCATGGAAACAGTCAGTGGCCGTTGGCGGGTCACGGCGCTACAAACCCGTTGACAGACCCGTTGACGCCCCCTGAGAGAACCCCGGGAAGGCGCTCGCCCCAAGGGCCATCTGGGACGGACCGCCGCAGGCATGCGCCCGGCAACAGGAGACGCGGCGTCGCGGGGCCAAGGCACGCACCTCGCGTCCCCTATTGCCGGTCGCTCTAAGCGCCCAAACCAGCTCATGCATGCCCTGTCACGCCATGTTGCGGTTTGCCGGATCACCGTGGCAACGCTTGTACTTGCGGCCAGATCCGCACGGACACGGCGCGTTGCGAGCGGGCCGGCTACTGCTTCCTGTCACCGCTGGGTCAGCTGTCGCCGCGGTGAGCCCAGCGGAAGACGCCCGAGTCGTGACCACTGTGGATCCGCCGTCCACGGAAGGCGCGGTGTAACGAAGATCATCAATAGGACGGCGTGGTTCCAGGCCCTTGACAAATACCGGCGGCGGCATGGGCGCTGAGGGGGCAACAGCCGTCTTCGGGGTGGCGCGCTCAGCCGGGGTGGCCGGAGCGGTGACAGCGGCACCCGCGGTGGCGGCCCGTACCGCCGCGACAAGAGCGGCACCGTCCGCGGTCCGCGCCGCGCTGTCGGCCGGGACGACCGCGGTGCCGTCCGACGGGCTTCCGCTCTGGGCGTCCGCGTCCTCCGGAGCGGCAACCTGGACCTCGGCGTTGAACAGCAGCCTGACCGATTCCTCCTTGATACCCTCCATCATCGTCTGGAACATATCGTAACCTTCCCGCTGGTACTCGACGAGCGGGTCACGCTGTCCCATCGCCCGCAGGCCGATTCCCTCCTGCAGGTAGTCCATTTCGTAAAGGTGCTCACGCCATTTTCGGTCAAGCACCGCCAACACGACCCGGCGCTCCAGTTCCCGCATGAGCGGTTCACCGTCCGGACCGGCGCCCAGCTCTTCCTCCCGCCGGTCATACGCATTGTGCGCATCGACCTGCAGCTCCTCGATCAGGGTTTCGGTCGTCAGTCCATCACGCTCATCGGGAGCCGGAATTTCCACGCCCACCTGGTAGAGCTCACCGAGACCGGACCAAAGAGTGTCGAGGTCCCACTCCTCGGGGTAGCCGTCTACCGTCGCGCCGCGGGCATAGCCGTCCACCGTGTCATCGATGAAATGACGGACCTGCTCGTGCAGGTCCGCACCTTCGAGAACCTTGCGGCGCTCCTCGTAAATGACAGTACGCTGTTTGTTCATCACCTCGTCGTACTTCAGGACATTCTTTCGGATCTCGAAGTTCTGGCCTTCGACCTGTGTCTGCGCGGATCGGATCGCACGGGTAACGATTTTCGACTCAATCGGCACGTCGTCGGGAATATTGAGCCTGTCCATGATCCCTTCGACGGCAGCGGCATTGAACAGCCGCATGAGGTCGTCGCCCAGCGACAGATAGAACCGGGACTCACCGCGGTCACCCTGCCGGCCGGCTCGTCCACGTAGCTGGTTGTCGATCCGGCGTGATTCGTGACGCTCAGTGCCCAGAACATACAGCCCACCGAGCTCCACGACCTCGTCATGTTCAGCGCCGACCGACGCCCGCGCTTTCTCGATGGCCTCCGGCCAAGCGGTCTCATAGTCTTCCGGGGTCTCGATCGGACTGAGGCCACGCTCCCGCAGCTCGGCCTGCGCGAGAAACTCCGGGTTGCCGCCGAGCATGATGTCAGTGCCACGGCCGGCCATGTTGGTCGCAACGGTCACCGCGCCCCTACAGCCTGCTTCGGCGATGATCGCCGCTTCCCGTTCGTGATGCTTGGCGTTGAGCACCTCATGCTTCACACCACGTTTGGTCAGCTGCTTGGAAAGGTACTCCGACTTCGCCACGCTGGTCGTGCCGACAAGAACCGGCTGTCCCTTTTCGTTGCGCTCGGCGATGTCGTTGACGACCGCATCGAACTTGGCGATCTCGGTCTTGTAAACGACATCGGGCTGGTCCACCCGGACCATCGCCTTGTTCGTCGGAATCGGCACGACGCCAAGTGTGTAGATCTGATGGAACTCCGCCGCCTCGGTCATCGCGGTTCCGGTCATACCGGACAGCTTGTCGTACAGACGGAAGTAGTTCTGCAGGGTGATCGTGGCCAGCGTCTGGTTCTCCTGCTTGATCTCGACCTTTTCCTTGGCCTCGATCGCCTGGTGCATTCCCTCGCTGTAACGGCGGCCATGCAGGACACGACCGGTGAACTCATCGACAATAAGAACCTCGCCGTCCGTAACTATGTAGTCCTTGTCCCGGCGGTAAAGCTCCTTGGCCTTCAGCGAATTATTGAGGTACCCGACGAGCGGCGTGTTCACGGATTCGTAGAGGTTGTCGATGCCCAGTTGGTCTTCGACTTTCGCCACCCCGGACTCCGTGATCGCGACCGTTCGCTTGCCCTCTTCGACCTCGTAGTCCGTGTCCTTCACGAGCATCGGCGCGATACGGGCGAATTCGGTGTACCAACGGGTCGGGTTGTCCGCCGGACCACTGATAATCAACGGGGTCCGAGCCTCGTCGATCAGGATCGAGTCGACCTCGTCGACGACGGCGAAGTTGTGCCCGCGCTGGACGAGCTCCTCGCCGCTCCAGGCCATGTTGTCCCGCAGGTAGTCGAATCCGAACTCGTTGTTGGTGCCGTAGGTGATGTCGGCCTCGTACTGCTGACGACGGACGGCCGGCGGCATCTGCGGATGAATGACGCCAACCGTCAAGCCGAGAAAACGGTGCACCCGCCCCATGTTCTCCGCGTCCCGCTGCGCCAGGTAGTCGTTGACCGTGATGATGTGGACGCCCTTGCGAGACAGCGCGTTGAGATAGGCGGGCAAGGTGGACACGAGGGTCTTGCCCTCGCCGGTCTTCATCTCGGCGATGTTCCCCAGATGCAGCGCCGCGCCACCCATGATCTGCACATCGAAGTGCCGCTGCCCCAGGGTCCGGCGGGCCGCTTCGCGCACGGCCGCAAACGCTTCGGGGAGGATCTCGTCAAGGGTTTCCCCCTCGTCGATCCGATGCCGGAACTCGTCGGTCATCGAGCGGAGCTCGGCGTCCGTGAGCCCGACGAAGTCATCCTCGAGGAGGTTCACCTGCTCTGTGATCGCCTTGAGCCTGCGCAGAATGCGACCCTCACCGGCGCGGAGGATCTTCTCAAGTACCACGGGCGAAACTCCTCGGGCGGTTGGTCAGCGGGGTCACCTACGCAACGAGACTAGGCTAGTCCGTCCGCGCTGATCGATCCGGCCGTACGACAGGTCCGGCGGGTCAACAGACTACCCGACCAGCCAGTGACGGTAAGATCATTATTTTCCTCCACGTGAAAGGAAATAATGATCATCTTAGATCAACATCCGCACGGACTTCAGCCTGCACAACGCTTGAGACCCCGGATCGGTGCCCCGAAAACGCCGATACACCGTCCGTCGGCCGCGGGGGCGATGCCGGTGGGCACATCGAAGCGGCCCCGAGCGCGTCCCGCGGCCACAGGACCCACTCGACAATCACCTGAATCGCCGCCCGACGTCCAGCCGACACGATCTCAGGTGATCTCCAGAAGCTTCTCCCGAACCGCGTAGACCACCGCCTCCATGCGTGAGTGCAGCTGAAGCTTCTCCAGGATGTTGCGGATGTGATTCTTGACCGTGTTCTCGCTGATGAACAACTGCTTGGCTATATCACGGTTGTTGAGCCCCTTGGCCACAAGCCGCAGGACCTCCATCTCACGATCGGTGAGTCGAGGGGTCGGCAGCTGTGGCCGGTCATCCGTTTTTTTGATCATTGACGCGAACTCGGTGAGGAGCTTCGACGCCATGGAAGGGCTGATCAGGCTCTGCCCACCGTGCACGGCGCGAATCGCGGTGGCAACCTCGTCGATCGAGATCTCCTTGAGCAGATACCCCATGGCACCCGCCTTGATCGCGTCGTAGAGATCCACTTCCTCATCACTGATGGTCAGCATAACGATCTTCGCGCTGGGCACCGCCTGTTTGATGGCGCTGGTCGCGTCGATCCCGCCGCGGCGAGGCATCCGGACATCCATGAGGACGATGTCCGGCGCCATGTCCACCGCCATCGTGACAGCTTCCGCACCGTCCGCGGCTTCGCCGACAACCTCGATGTCGCTCTCCTGCTCGAGGACCATCTGCAGGCCGCGCCGGAAAAGCGCGTGATCGTCAACGACGAGCACCCGTACGGGATCCGTCGGTGGCGACGACGCGTCCTCCCGAAGCTGACGCCCATCCCCCGTCATGTGACCTCCTTCGCGTCGCAACGGCCCGCGCCTCCGCCACCCCGCGCTGGTGCACGGGGTGGCGGGGACGTGACTGAAGACGTCCACGGCAGATGGTCCCACGTCGGCTAGACCCGCCTACGTTTACACCGTTGCGACCGCGCCACGAGCTTCGTCATACCTCTCGCCCCGGTCGTTCCGGTGATCTCGTCCCGCAGTGTCCGCGCCGGGCTCCTCATGCTCGCCCAGCTCAAGCCGGATCACTCCGTAGTCATATCCACACCTTCGGTACACAACGCTCGGGAGGCCCGTACGCATGTCCCGGAAGAGGTAGAAATCGTGGCCGACCAGCTCCATGTTCGACAGTGCTTCATCGAGGGTCATCGGCGTGGCTCGATGGATCTTCTCACGGACGACCATGGGTGACCAGTCCGGATCCCCGTAATCTGCGTCGCTATCGACAGCTGCGTGGACATCGGCCTCACGGCCAGTGGAGCCAGCCAGGCCTGCCCGCGGGCCGCCGACAGCTCGCGCAAGCTGACCCGACGAGCCACGTGCCGCACCGTTGTGGCGGCTGCGGCGGTCGGCGGCACGCCGTAGCCGTTCGGTGAGCTTCGCCGCGGCCAGGTCGAAGGCGGCGAACGGATCCGCGGCGGCTGCCTCGGCTCGAATGACCGGGCCCCGTGAGAACACGGTCAGCTCGACGCGATCACAGACATCCGCCATACGCGGGTTGTGCTCACGGGAGAGTTCCGCATCCACCCGGAAGGCCTTGTGATCGAACCGCTCCAACTTCGCAATCTTGGCTTCGGCGTGCTTGCGGAACCTTTCGGGAACCGCGGTGTGCCTTCCCTTGAAAACGATGTCCACTCGCTTCACCTTCCTGTCGACCGGAGGTGGTGACGGCCAGCGGCTCCCGCGGCAACGGGCCAGACCAACCTTCCGATGCCATGTCGTACGTCAGGGCTTATCTGCTGCCTCGTTCCTTCCGCCCGGACCCCGAGCGCCCTGGTCCGTCGCTTCGCTGATCCACTCCCGCGGCGCCGGTGCGGGTGACGACAGTTTTAACCCTCCGGTACCCCGGTCGCAGGCAAATGGACACCTTGGGGCCGGTCATCTCGGGAAGGGCGATGACGCGCCAATGTCGCGGCGACTACCGCGGTGGCTGATACCGGCACCCCGCCGAGCCGCAGCGCCCGAACGGCCTCGGCCAGGGTCGCACCCGTTGTCACAACATCATCGATGACGATGAACAACGCCAGCGACGGCAAGCGCTGCCTGGCGCCGTCTCGCCACGGCGGACCGCCGACGAGACGGCGCCCGCCCACCGGCCGGACACGGTGACGCAGGACGAACGCACCGCTGAGATTGGTCGCGCGCTCCGCCACGGTGAGGCCTGCCTGATCAGCCAACGGCCGGACCGGCCGCAGCATCGCGGCCACCCGTACCGGCATACCGGCCCGGCGCAGCGCCCTTGCCGCACCGTCACCGAGCCTGCGCACATGGTCGAAACCACGCCGCCGAACCGCGGACCGGCTCGACGGCACCGGCACGAGGATGACCGGACCGGTATGTGCCGGCCTGGCTCGGGCCGCGAGCACCGCGCGGGCAAGCGCCGACGCAAGCGGCCCCAGCGCATCCAGCCGCCCCTTCTCCTTGAACCCCAGCAGAAGCTGCCGGCACGGACCGTCGTAAACAGCGCCGGCAAAGCAGTACGGTGGTGGCCCCCGCCGCTCCGGCGTGGCCAACTGTCCCGGAGCGGCGAGGAATGCCGGACGATCGATGGAGCCGGCGCAGACCGCGCAGACCGCCGGGCCCGGACAACCACAACCGGCGCAGAAACGCGGCAGGAGAAGATCGAGAAAAATATCGAATGCGGCGCTGATGTACGTGTTGGGCATAACGTGGATGCTCGTCCCGTCGCGCCCGCCGGGCCAGCGTGTTTCCAACCCTGTGGACAAACAGGTTGTGGACGGTGGCGGCAGCCCGCAAACCACCGGTGGTACGCGATACCTGTTCCATCTACTTGTGTCTGGCGCCAGCCCGCGGAATCATGATCGCCTACAACGGCATACGGCGCGGACCGACGCGAACGTCCTGCCAGGCCGCTCGCCGTACGGCCGCGGCGGCCTGACACGATCCCGGCCATGGCCGTGCACCTACCGATCGCGGGGGATACAAGCGGAAAGCTGGAATGATCACCCACCGGACGGACCCAGGTGAGCACACAGCTCGCCGGCTGCTGACCCGGCCGGGAACAGCACGCGGGGCCGGGCTGTCTGAAAAACCGCCCGAGGACGGAATGATCTGTGGGGAGCTACCGCCGCTCATACCGGTAGAAGCTCCAGGGACCTTGATTTCGCAGGGAGAGCGATATGACCGACGGCGCCGGCTGGGGGCAGCCTCAGCAGCACGGTGGGCCTGATCCCGTCCAGGGCTCACAACAGCCGGGATGGGGCCAGCCACAACCACCCCCGCCTGGTTGGCACC
>NZ_CAKJTP010000017.1:26274-36497 GCF_917627335.1 Protofrankia sp. CiT1
AGCAACCGCCGCCAACCGGATGGGGCCAGCCACAGCCCCCACCCGGTTGGAACCAGCAACCGCCAGGCGATGCTGGCCAGTACGGACCAGGACAGCCCGGATCATGGCATCAGGCCGAAAAGCCGGGGATCATCCCGCTGCGCCCGCTCGCGGTCGGCGAGATCCTTGACGGTGCCTTCACCGCGGTGCGCCGCAACCCCGGGGCGACCGTCGGGCTGACCATCGCCGCAACCGCCGTGGTCCAGATCATCAGTACCCTGCTGACCGCCTGGAGCCAGCGGACGTCCACCGCGGCTGAGGGCTTCGCCACAGCCGTGACCTTCGTGCTCTACGGCGTTCTCGCCATCGTCCTGGCCGGGATGCTGAGCGCGGTGGTCAGCGAGGCCGTCCTGGGTGGCAGGATGAGCGCCGGAGAGGCTCTGCGGCGCATCCAGCCTCGGCTCGGAGGGCTGATCGGCCTGTCGATCGCGGTAGGTCTCCTGACCGTGCTCGGGCTCATCGGGCTGTTTGTCGGCGCCATCTTCGTCATGGTCGCGCTCTGCATGGCGACTCCCGCCTTCGTTCTCGAGGGCGGTAGCATCTCGACAGCCCTGCGGCGTTCGTGGACGCTGGTCCGCGGCACGTGGTGGCGGACCTTCGGAATCCTGCTGCTCGCCGAGATCATGGTCGGGATCCTCACGGCCATCCTCCTGATCCCTCTTGCCGTGATCATCGCTGTCGGCGGCGGTTCCCTGACCGATCCGTCCAACGGCACGCTGACGGCACTCGGTCTCCTCCTCACCGCCGTCATGAACATCGCGGCCAGAGCTGTGACCACGCCCATCAGCGCGGGGGTCATCGTGCTGCTGTACATCGACCGCCGCATCCGGCTGGAGGGGCTGGACGTGACGCTCGTCCAGACGGTGCGGGAGCGCGCGACGAACGACCGGAGGTACGAGTAGACGTCATGGTCGGGCCAACGGTCACCCATGACGGGGCGGCGGGCGAAGCCCGCCGTGAGCTTTCCAGGACGATCTATCACGAGGCCGGCCCGGGATGGTCCGAGCGCGTGCTGAACTGGATCGGCGATCGGCTGACCGACCTGTGGACCAGCGCCACACAGCCGTCGGGACGCGGGCTTGGCATAGCGGCGATCGTGATCGTGGCGGCCCTGGCCGCGGGCGTCGTGTGGCTGCGCCTCGGCCCGGTCCGACGGCGCTCGCGGACGGACCCGGACGATCTTTCTCTCAGCAGCCCGCTGTCCGCCGCCACGCTGCGCGCCGAAGCCGACGGCCTCGCGCTCGCGGGCGCGTTCGCCGAAGCGGTGCGGTCACGGCTGCGGGCAATCGTGCGGATGTTGGAGGAGACCGGAGTGCTACAGCCCCGGCCAGGGCGTACCGCGGGCGAACTCGTCGCCGAGGTCGCCCGGATAGACGCCGGGAGCACGCCCGCGCTGGCCGCCGCGGTGACCGTGTTCAGCGAGATCTGGTATGGCGCGCTCGACGCGTCCGAAGCTTCCTACCGGCTCGTCGTCCGGGCGGATGAGGCGCTCACCGGCATGCGCCCACGCCCGGTGGGTCAGGCCGCACGCGGTGCGGTGCCGGTGTGACCGCCACCGCGCTACCTGCCAGGCCCGATCCGCGGGCGGTCCGCCGTGGTGTCCGGATCGGCGCCGTCCTGGCGCTGCTTGTCGTCGCCTACGCGGCGGCGTCCGCCATGATCGAAAAATCCAGCGATCGCCCGCTCGATCCGGCGTCGGCCGCACCAGGCGGGACCAGAGCACTGGCCGAGATCCTGCGGGCGCGCGGCGTCGGCGTCACGGTGAGCGATGATCCTGTCGCGGCCACGGCGGCTGCCCGCGACACCACGATCGTGATGCGCTATCCCGAACGTGTCAGCCCTGCCACCCTCGACGCCCTCACCGCGGTGGTCGGCCGTGGCGGTGACGTACTGCTCCTCGAGCCGACCACCGCGGTCCTCAACAACCTGGATCTGCCGCTGGCCAACACCGGCGGTGTGCCGGCCGCGGCGCGTGCGCCAGAATGCCAGCTGCCCGAGGCCGTGGTGGCACGGGCCGCCGTCGTGGGCGGCGGATCGGGCTTCCGGGTCACTCAACCGGACGCCACCGGTGTGACAGCCTGTTACCCAGTGCGTTCGGCCGCGACCCTGGTCGTGCTGGAACAGCCGGTCCGTACCGCCTCGGGAGCCCCGGCCGGACGGTTCGTCGTGTCCGGCAGCGCCGAGTTCATGACCAACAAGCAGCTGGCAAAGGAGGGCGACGCGGCACTTGCGATCGGGTTGCTCAACCGGCACCCGGGCGTGACATGGGTGCTCCCGCGTCCGGGCGGACCAGGCTCGGTGGCCGCCAGGAGCAGCCTGGCGGACCTGCTTCCCGACCGGGTCGTGCTCGGCTGCCTGCAGATCGCCTTCGCCGTGGTCGTCCTCGCGTTGTGGCGGGGACGCAGGCTCGGGCCACCGGTGGCCGAACCGCTGCCGGTCGTGGTACGAGCGGCTGAGACCGTCGAGGGGCGAGGACGGCTCTACGCGGCGGGGAAGGCACGGGAGCTGGCCGCGGCGGCGCTGCGGGCGGGGCTGCGGGCACGCCTGGCCGAACGGCTCGGGCTGGCGACCCGGCCCCGCCCGGCAGCCTGGCGGGAACCGGCGGCGGCGCATCCCGAACCGGATCCGGACACGCTCGTGATCTCGGTTGCCGACCGGACCGGGCAGCCACCAGTAGAAATCAGGTCACTCCTGTACGGTTCCGGGATGAGTCATCCCATGGCCGCGGCCACCGGCATGTCCCAGCCGGCGCGCACATCGGTTACGGATCACGAACTGGTGGAGCTGGCGCAGCGGCTCGACGCGCTGGACAGGCAGGTGATGACACAGTGAGCGCGCCCGGGACAGCCAGCGACAGCGATGCCGTGGCAGCGGCCGCGGCGCGGACACCAGCTCGGAAAGAGGCGGCCACCGGGGCACCGGTGGCCGAACCGCGCCTGTATCCCGGCCGACCGGCAGCCCAGGCGCTGCCGGACCGGGGCACCTCGGACGATCCCGAAGACGATTCCGAAGACGATCCCGAATCGGCCCGCCAGGCGTTGATTGCGTTACGGGACGAGGTGGGCAAGGCGGTCGTCGGCCAGGACGCCGCTGTCAGCGGCCTTGTCGTGGCACTGCTCTGCCGCGGGCACGCGCTGCTCGAAGGCGTCCCGGGGGTTGCCAAGACCCTGCTGGTCCGGGCGCTTGCCACAGCGCTTTCCCTCGAGACCAAACGGCTGCAGTTCACCCCCGACCTGATGCCGGGAGACGTCACCGGATCGCTGGTCTATGACACGGCCACGTCCCGGTTCACCTTCCGGGAAGGGCCGGTGTTCACGAACCTGCTGCTCGCGGACGAAATCAACAGGACACCACCGAAGACTCAGGCCGCGTTGCTGGAGGCGATGGAGGAACGCCAGGTCAGCGTCGAAGGGGCACCACGGCGGCTGCCGGTGCCGTTCACGGTCATCGCCACCCAGAACCCGATCGAGCACGAGGGCACGTACGCGCTCCCGGAAGCGCAGCTCGACCGTTTCCTGCTCAAGCTCACCGTGCCGCTGCCGCAACGGGACGACGAGATCAGGCTGCTGGCCCAGCACGCCGCCGGCTTCGACCCGTCCGATCTGGCGGCGGCCGGGATCCGGCCGGTCGCCGGGCCGTCCCAGCTGGCGGTCGCCCGCGACGCGGTCCGCGCCGTCCAGATCCGGTCGGAGGTCCTCGGCTACATCGTCGATCTGGCCCGGGCGACGCGGGCCGCGCCCGCCGTCCAGCTCGGGGCCTCCCCACGCGGCGCCACCGCCCTGCTGGCCACGACCCGGGCCTGGGCCTGGCTGTCCGGCCGCGGATACGCGACGCCGGACGACGTCAAAACGCTCGCCCGGCCGACCCTGCGGCACCGGATCGCGCTGCGTCCCGAAGCCGAGCTCGAGGGCGTCACCGCGGACAGCGTCATCAACCAGGTGCTCGCCACGGTGCCCGTACCGCGGTAGCGCGCTACCACCGAAGGGCACACGATCATGATCGTGCTCGGGTGCCCGGAGGCCCGAAGGAGTCCCAGGTGGCTGTCACCCGGCGGGCAACGGCGCTCGCCTTCGCGAGCGTATTGGCCGTTGTGTTCTCCCCCGCCCCGGGATGGACGTTGCTGCTGGCCAATGGCCTGTTGATCGCCGCGATCGCGGTGGATCTCGCCCTTGCCGGCGGGGTGCGCACGCTGGTCTTCACCCGTTCCGGGCCAAGCACCGCACGGCTGGGAACGACGGTGCCACTTGTGCTGGCGGTGACGAACACCGGCCGCCGGACGGTCCGCGCCCAGGTCCGGGACGCATGGCCGCCCTCGTCAGGTGCCACGCCACGTGTCTGGCGGGTGACCGTTCCAACGGGGCAGCGACGATTCTGCGACCTGGTGCTGCGGCCCACCCGGCGGGGTGATCGTCACCCCTACCGGATAACCGTCCGCTCGTTGGGCCCCCTCGGTCTGGCTGGCCGACAGGGACGGCATGCCGCGCCCTGGCGGCTGCGGGTGCTGCCGCCGTTCACCTCCCGCCGCCACCTGCCCGCCGCCTTGGCCCGCCTGCGGGAGATCGAGGGTGACGCCACGCTGCGCGGGGGCGGGCAAGGCTCGGAATTCGACAGCCTGCGCGACTACGTTCCAGGCGACGACGTACGGATGATCGACTGGCGGAGCAGCGCGCGGCGCGGCACCGTCGCGGTCAAGTCGTTTCGGCCGGAACGGGATCGCCGGGTCATCTGCCTCCTCGACACCGGGCGGACCAGCGCGGGCCGCATCGGTGACACCCCGCGCCTCGACCACGCGATGGACGCCGCCCTGCTGCTCGGCGCGGTGGCCGCCCGTGCCGGTGACCGGGTCAGCCTGATCGCCCATGACGCGCCGCCCGCGTCACGCTCCCCGCGGCTGGCGGCCCGAATCCGCTGGTCCGGATGAGCGCCGCGCTGGCGCTGGTGGAGCCCGTGCTCACCGAGACCGATCATCAGGCGATCGCCTCCTCGGTGCTGCGCATAGCCATCAGACGATCACTTGTCGTGCTGTTCACCGAACTCGTCCCGGCGGTGATCGAAGAAGGCCTGGTGCCGGCGCTGCCCGCGCTGACCGCCCGGCACACCGTCATCGTCGCGGCCGTGAGCGACCCACGCCTGGCCGAGCTCGCGGCCGGGCGCGGGGACGTCCGTGCGCTGTACTCCGCCGCCGCGGCCGAGCAGACGCTGCTCCAGCGGCGCCAGCTCACCGGCCTGCTCCGCGGGCACGGCGTTCAGGTCGTGGATGCCCCACCCGCGACCTACGCGTCCGCTGTCACCGACAGCTACCTGAGCCTGAAATCCGCCGGCCGCCTGTAGGAGCGCGTGTGAGATCGTCATTCCGGCTCACTGATCGAAAGCCCGATCTCACACACGCTCTAACAGATCACCAGAAGATCGACCGAGACGGCCCACGGAGCCCCGGTCAGCCCCGGTCAGCCAGTCACAAAGCCCGGTCAGACGGTCGGCGCAAGGTCGATGAGAAGATCCTTTTCCAGGTCGCCCGTCTCCCCCGCGGCCACGGCACGGCTGCCGTAGACAAGGACATAGCCGACGAACAGCGCGAGGGCGACGGCACCGATGGCGATCCGCACCCCGGCGGGCAGGGATGACGGCGTCACGAACGCCTCGATCAAGCCGCTCAACGCCAGCGCGACGGCCAGCCCGAGTGAGATCACGACGGCGGCCCTGCCTTCCATCGCCAGGGCCTCGGCCCGGCGGCGCGGACCCGGATCGATCATGGACCACCCCAGCCGCAGACCGACCGCCCCCGCGGTGAACACCACGGCCAGTTCCAGCAGCCCGTGCGGAAGGATCAGCGTGAAGAACTGTGTTGACTCACCGCAACTGGTCATGTAACCGCCGACAAGCCCCAGGTTGGTGGCATTGGCCAGCAGCACCGCCAGGGTCGGCAGGCCCGCCAACGCACCGAGCGCGATGGCCGAGGCGCTCACCCAGGCGTTGTTCGTCCACACGTGCGCGGCGAACGAAGCGGCGGGGTTCTCCGAGTAGTACCGGGCGAAATCCGTCCGGCACATGGCCGCCACCTCGTCCGGGGGGAGCAACCCGCTGTAGGCGGCCGGGGAGTTCAGCACCCACAGGCCCAGGGCGAGGGCAACCGCGAGTGAGCCCGCGCAGGTGGCGAGCACCCAGCCGCGGCGGGCGTACACCGCCGCCGGGAAGGTCACGGTGAAGAACCTGCCGACGACATGCCAGCCCGGGTCCCGCGCGCCCGTGACAACGGCTCGCGCCCGGGTCACCGTGCCACCGAGACGGTCGACCAGTATCGGGTCCGGACAGCGGCTACGGATCACCGACAGATGGGTCGCGGCCCGCTGGTAGAGATCCACCAGTTCGTCGAGCTCGACGCCGGACATACGGCGGGGCCGCGCCGCGCGCCTGACAAGATTTTCCAGGCGCGCCCATTCAGCGCGATGCAGACCGACATACGCGTCAAGATCCACAATCTTCCCGCCTCTCCACCGCCGCGCCACGCTCCATACCCGGACCGCAACGCTGCATCTGAATCACGGCCGTTACCGCGCGCACACCGGACGGGTGGGGACAGACTGGATCAGGATAACCGGCGCTTCCGCCGGAGTTGCATCACCCGGGATCCGGCAGGCTGCACAGATGCGCGGAGAGACCGACCACAGGACGGGAAAAACAATCATGTACGGAACGGCACGGACCACAGGTGCGGCTTGAGCCAGTTCATCACCGGCGAGGCCGTCACGATCGACCTTCGAGTCGCCCGGCTCGGCTCGCGGCTCATCGCCGGGATCGTCGACTTCAGCCTTCAGCTCACCGCTCTCATGATCATGGCTTGGGTTGCCTTCAGGATCGTGGCTCCTGACAACGACGCGCTCGCGGCCACCGTCTATCTGCTCGTTGTGATCACGGTACTGGTGGGTTACCCGGTGACAGCCGAGACCGTCTGGAAGGGCCGCACCCTCGGCAAGGCGGCCATGGGACTGCGTGTCGTGCGGGATGATGGCGGGCCGATCCGGTTCCGGCATGCCCTGGTCCGGGGCCTGATCGGCGCTGTGGTCGAACGGCCCGGAGCCCTGCTGGGGATCCCCGCCGTGATCAGCATGTTGATCTCGGAAAAATCCAGGCGGCTGGGCGACCTCCTGGCCGGAACGGTCGTCCTGCAGGAGCGGATCCCACGCGGCACCAGCGCGCCGGTGACGATGCCCCCGCAACTCGCCTACTGGGCGACCACGCTGGATCTGTCATCGGTCGAAGACGCCCTGGCACTCGCCATCCGCCAGTTCCTCGGGCGGGTCCAGGACCTCTCGCCCGCGGCTCGCGAGCGGATCGGCAGCCAACTCGCCGCATCCGTACGGGCGGTCGTCACCCCGCCGCCGCCACCGGATACGCCTGGCTGGGCGTACCTGTCCGCCGTCCTTGCCGAACGCACCGCGCGGGCGCGGCGGCGCTTCGCCGACGCCCCCGCGCCGTGGCAACCGGGAGCTGCGCCGTGGCAACCGGGAGCCTGGAACGCGGGTTCCCAGCATCCGGGCTATCAGCGCCCGACAGCGCCGGATCCACTCCGGCCGTGTCCGTATCCGTACCCGTATCTGCCGGAGGGCCAGCAGGTCCCACCGGGACAGGGACCCGAGGACCCCGCATCGTCTGCCACCCGGCTGATCGAGCCTGCTGACAAGCCGGCGCCCGGGCCCTTCGTCCCCCCGGCCTGATCCGCCGCCGGCATGGCTGACAGCGCCGGTCGGCGGAGACCCCGGTAGCGGTGTGCTACCGGGGCCGACGAGCCGGGGTACCCGTGCATCGCGAAGCGATGTGCGGGGAGCGATGACGCGAGGCGCCGGCAGACCCTGGACGAACTTCCGGCGGCGACCGCTAAGGTCAGGAACCGTGCTCCCAGGAGTTGAGGTAGGTCTCCTGGGCCGGGGTGAGGACGTCGATCGTGAGACCCATCGTCGCGAGCTTGAGCCGCGCGACTTCCTTGTCGATCTCAACCGGGACATCGTGGATCCCCGGGGCGAGGGATTGCCAGTTCCTGGTCAGCCATTCCGCGGTCAACGCCTGGTCCGCGAAGGACATGTCCATGACCGCGGCCGGATGTCCCTCGGCGGCTCCCAGGTTCACCAAGCGCCCCTCGGCGAGCAGGAGCAGGCGACGGCCATCGGCCAGGACGTACTCGTCGGTCTGGTGACGCACCCGGCGCGGGCCCGCGACCGCCAGGTCGGACAGGGCCGTGATGTCAATCTCGATGTCGAAGTGCCCCGAATTCGCGAAGATCGCCCCGTCCTTCATGGCCTCGAAATGCTCGCGGCGCAGGACGTCACGGTTACCGGTGACGGTGATGAACACATCTCCGATGGCGGCGGCCTCGATCATCGGCAGGACGCGGAAGCCGTCCATGGCCGCGTCCAGCGCCTTGGTCGGATCGATCTCGGTGACGATCACGTTCGCGCCCATGCCCTTGGCGCGCGAGGACACACCGCGGCCGCAGTACCCGTAGCCGGCAACCACGACGGTCTTGCCCGCAAGCAACGTGTTGGTAGCACGGAAGATCGCGTCCAGTGTTGACTGGCCGGTGCCGTACCGGTTGTCGAACATGTGCTTGGTGTCGGTGTCGTTGACCGCCACCATCGGGAAGCGCAGCGCGCCGTCCTTGGTCATCTGCCGTAGCCGGATAACCCCCGTGGTCGTCTCCTCGCACCCGCCGCGCACACCCGCGAGCAGCTCGGTTCGGGTGGTGTGCAAGGTGTTGACCAGGTCACAGCCGTCGTCGAAGACATAGTGCGGAGCGCCGTCGAGCGCGGCGTTGATATGCGCGTAGTAGCCGTCGCGGTCAACACCGTTACGGGCGAAGGTGGGGATACCGTACTCGGCGACCAGCGCGGCGGCGGTGTCGTCCTGTGTGGACAACGGGTTCGACGCGCACAGGGCGAGCTGGGCGCCACCAGCCGCGAGCGCCCGCATGAGGTTGGCCGTCTCGGTCGTCACATGCATACAGGCCGCGATCTTCGCACCTTGGAACGGCTGCTCGACAGCGAACCGGTCGCGAATCTGCCGGAGTACCGGCATGGCCCGGTCCGCCCACTCGATTCGGGTCTTGCCCTGCTGGGCCAAGGCGAGATCGGCTATGTCGTTCTTGGGCAGGTCCGCCATTGGGGTTCTCCTGTCAACGGTGCTGCGGGCGTCAGACAACGGGGAGCACACAAACGGTGATCGAACGTCGACCAGCAGCCTTCCGGTCACCCGCCCGCCCTGTCAAGTAAGCTGACTTTTTCTTGTCAAGATGACCGGTGGTAATCATGACCATACCAAAAGTGCTGGACGCCCCACGCATACTCGACACAATCCGGACTCGCGTGCGCCTGCGCCCCGGCGAGCGCCTGCCGATCACACGTGCGGCCGGCGTTCTCGAGACGACCGCGCGGATGCTGCGATACCGGGAGTCCCTGGGGCTGCTTGCGCCCTCGCGCTCCAGCGGCGGCCACCGCGAGTACGGCGAGCGCGACCTCGCCGCCGCCGCCTACGCGGACGAGCTGGAGCGGCATTACGGCGTCGGCCCGCGCGACCTGGCCTTCGCCCTGCGCGTCCTCGCCGATCCAGCGGTGGCCGCCGACGTACACCGACTGGGCCAGCTCGTCCACCGGCTCGCCTCCACGCCGGTCGAAGCCCTCGACTTCGACGCGCAAAAGGCGCGCCGCCTACTGCGGATCTCCCGTTGATCCATGCCCCTGTCGCCGGAGGCCCCGGAAGGCCCCCGCGCTCAGATGGGCGGCGTGAGCGGGCGGTAGCCGGTGGTCACGCAGTCCGGGCAGGCCGTCGTGGATCTGAGCTGGCACGGCTCACCACTCAGCCTGGCCACCTGAAGCAGCGTCACACACCCAAGGCCTTCACAGGTCGGACACAACATGTTGACCTCGCGGGTGACCGACTCGGGCCGGTCGCCCGCGGCTGGTTCAGCGCTCACCTGGCCCGCCCACCGAAATTACCGATATCGTTAGTATTGTCCGCCTCCACGCCGGCACGCAGTGGGCCGGCATACAGTGGTCCCGTGGCCACCGGACCACTGTATGGAACGCGGTTGCACGGAGCACGGTAAGCACAATCCGGATATGTGGGACCTTCCCCGCGGGCCTGGCAGGACGTGGGCTCGCCCATGCCGCCGCGCATGCACACGCACATCTCCG
>NZ_CAKJTP010000017.1:36721-43718 GCF_917627335.1 Protofrankia sp. CiT1
GCACAACGTAGCCCCATGCGGGGGCGGGCAAGCGCGCCGGGTACAGCTCCGCCACGGGGGTCGGTCAGAATCTCCCCGTGGGCCGAAGCTCACTGAATCATGGAAGGTGACGTTACCGCCGTGCAGAGAGACTCCGCGTTCCGCGCACGAGCGCAGCGTCGCGCATCGGATGCCGCCGCTGTCGCGGCGGGTTCCGACAGACCGGACGATGGCCTTGCGAACGGCGGTGGCCTGGCGAATGGCGGTGGCCTTGCGAACGGCGGTGGCCTGGCGAGCGCGGCCGGTACCGCCGGCTCCGCTACCGCCAGCGGAAACGGACAGCCGCCGCCGAGCATGGACGCAAGCGCGCCCGCAGCCGATGACGGCGACGTGGTGACCGGCGGCGATGGCGGCGGCAACGGTGGTGGCAGGCGGGGCCGGCTCAGCCGGATCGGGCTGGTCGTCACCGCCGCGGGCATCGGCCTCGCGCTGCTGTTCCTACCCATGATCAGCGCGGTCGGCCTGTTCGCCAAGGCATCGGCCGACCATTACCTGAGCCTGCCCGCCGAGCTGGTCACGCCACCGCTGCCCCAGACTTCCACCATCCTCGCCGCGGACGGCAGTGTCATCGCGACCCTGCGCGGCCAGGAGAACCGCACTGTGGTCGACGGCAAGGCCATTCCAACGGTCATGCGGCAGGCCATCGTCTCCATCGAGGACGCGCGTTTCTACATCCACGGCGGGGTTGACGTGAAGGGAGTCGTCCGGGCGGCGCTGCGCAACAGCGCGGCAGGCGACGTCCAACAGGGCGCGTCAACACTGGCGCAGCAATATGTCAAGAACGTGCTGCTCCAGAACGCGCGCACCAAGCAACAGCGCGAGGACGCCGCCGGGACCTCCCTCCAGCGCAAGCTCCAGGAGGCCCGGTACGCCGTCGCCCTGGAGAACAGCCTCACCAAGGACGAGATCCTCGAGCGCTACCTCAACATCGCCTACTTCGGCAACGGCAACTACGGCGTCGGTACCGCCGCCCAGAACTACTTCCATGTACGTATCACCGATCTGACGCTCCCCCAGGCGGCGCTGTTGGCCGGGCTCGTGCAGAGCCCGTCCCTGTACGACCCGGTGAACCATCCCGATGCCGCCAGGGTGCGCCGGGACGTCGTCCTGGACCGGATGGCCGAACTCGGTTACATCGACTCGGCCACCGCGGATGCGGCGAAGGCCACCCCGGTCACGGTGGTGCGTGCCGCCGCGGCCGCGGCGCAGGACTCGTGCGAGACGTCGACCGCGCCCTTCTTCTGCGATTTCGTGCGCACCCAGCTGCTGGCCGATCCCGCGCTCGGCGCGACCGAGGCCGAGCGTGCCCGGCGGGTCCACGAAGGCGGGCTGGTCGTCAGGACCACCCTGCAACCCAAGATCCAGGCCGCGGTCCAGGACACGGTCAATGCCGTCATAGCGCCGAGCAACCCGGTGTCAGCCACCGAGGTAGTGATCGAACCGGGCACCGGCAACGTCTTGGCGATGGCGGTGAACCGGGCCTTCGGCTCCAACGCCGCGGCCAATCAGACCAAGGAGCCGCTGCCGACCACGGCGGTGTTCCAGCCCGGCTCCACGTTCAAGACCTTCGCGCTCGCCGCCGCGCTGGAGGCGGGGTACGGGCTCAACACCCAGTTTTATTCGCCCGCATGCTACGTCTCCAAGCGGTTCCCCCGGGGGGATCCGCGCAGCGGCGGTGACTGTCCCACCGGCTTCGCCAACGCCGAACCGGAGGAAAGCGGCATCTACGACATGTCGAAGGCAACCTGGGACTCGGTGAACACCTACTACATCCAGCTCGCGGAGAAAATCTCCGTACCGGCCATCGTCAGCATGGCGACCCGGCTCGGGATCCCGGCTTCCTACCTGAAGGAAGTCTCCCCCGCAAAGGGGGAGATAGCCATTGGCTCCGAGCGTGTCACCCCGCTGGACATGGCCGACGCCTATGCCACGCTTGCCGCCCACGGCGTCCACTGTGACCCGCGTTATGTCCTGTCGGCCACCGACTCCAGCCAGCAGAACGTGGACATTGCCCCCGCACCCAGCTGCCGGCGGGCGGTGTCCGCCGGTGTCGCCGACACGGTGACGAGCGTCCTCACCGGAGTGATCACCCAGGGCACGGGATACCCGAACGCGGCGGCGATCGGGCGGCCAGCCGCCGGCAAGACCGGCACCACGGACAACTACTCGGCTGCGTGGTTCGTCGGCTACACCCCGCAGATAGCCGCCTCCGTCGCTGTCGGCAATCCCAAGGGGGCGCAGGGGAACCCCCTCAAAGGAGTCGTCGCCGACGGCCGGACATGGCCCCGTGTGTTCGGCGGGGATCTTCCAGCGATCATCTGGGGCCGCTCGCTGCGCCAAGCGCTCACCGGTGTGCCGGCAATGCCGATGTCAAAGGCCGATCCGACGGTGGCCCAAGGCACCAAGGGCGGTCTGCTCTCCACTCCCCCGCCGCAACCGGCACCCGCACCCACGACGGCTGGGCCGCTGCCGGGCGTCACGATAGCCCAGCCCGGAGCTACCACACCGTCGTTGGGCGCCATCCTGCCGACAGCACCGCCAGCCACAGCGGCCCGGTCCCGCTAGCCGACGGGCTGGCCGTCGGCGTCAGTTCGGTGCCGGGCGGACGTCGAGATCGCGGGCCGCGGCGACCGGGGTGGGATCAAGGCCAAGAACAAGGGCGAGGTAGACACCGGCGTAATCGAACAGGCCGGCCAGGGACGCCAGCCGTTCCAGCCGGCTCGCCCCCTGCGCGGTCAGCTCGGTGACCCCGATCCCACGCTCGGCGGCGGCGGCGATCGCGGCATCGGCCTGCCGGGTGACCGCCGGATGCTCCTCGGTCTGGTCACGCAGCAGCACAAGGCGGAGCCGCACCTGCTCCGTCTCCGCCAGCCGGTCGCGAAAGAAATCTTCAAGATCTTCGGCCGCACCGCCACCGATGGTGGCACCAGCGGCACCGCCCCTGGTGGCGCGGACTCCGAACGCGCCATCCAGGACGCCCGCCTGGGCGCCCGCGTCCGCTGGCAGCGTGCCGAGCAACGCGGGGTAACCAGCGTCGGCAGCCAGCTGATCGGCTGCGCGACGGGCCGCGGCGGCGGCCAGCGGGGTGGTCGCCCACAGCAACGGCAACGAACCGGCAAGCGCGAGCGCCAGCTCCTTGGCGGGGCTGACGAAGGTCTCGCTGGTGGGTCGACAGCGCACGGCCAGTTCCTCCAGCCGCTCCGCCGCGGCCTCGATCGCGCCCGGTCCCCCGGCCTCGCTGGGGACGAGGCCGAGAGCACGCGCGGCAACCACCGCGGGGACCAGCAGCGCCCAGAAACTCGCGCGGGTGGGCCTGTCATCCACCACCGGAACGGGAACGAACAGCGCCCGCGCCCGGCCGGCCAGCACGGCCAGCGGCGAATCGGGTGCGCCCACGACGACCGCCCGGCAACCGCGACGATCAGCCTCCCGCAACGCGGTCAGCGTCCGCGCATCGCGTCCCGAGGCCGACATCGCGAACACGACGTCGGCGACACCCACCCACCCGGGCAGGCTGTAGCCGTTGTCCCCGAACACCGGGACCGGGCACCGCGGCCCCGCCACAGCGGCCAAGGCCGCGCCGAGCGCCTCCGAGCCGGCGGCCCCGGCAACGAACACGGCACGTGGGCGACCGCCGGCGGCGAGTGAATCGAGCCGGGCCTCTCCGGCCAGCGCCGCGGACTCCCTGACCTGGCGGGCCGATGACGCCACATGCAGCAACATTCCGGCCGGATCGGCCGCCGTCAGCCGAGCGACGTCATCCAGAATGGCCTCGTCCACGATCGCCCCCAGCGCCCGTCCCAGTTCCCGCACGTGCCGCCCGCCCTCCCCGCAGCTACCCGAAGGAGCATCCTGACAGGTACCCGCGGACAACGGAGGCAGCCAGGCCTGTTCGGGTTCAGGGAGAGCTGGGAACCCCGCCCGGCACATCCGCGGCCGGCACGTCCCCGCCGAAGGGGACGGCCTCATCGAGCAGCATCACCGGGATCTCGTCGCGGACCGGGAAAGCCAGGCCGCACGAGGTGCAGACCAGGACGGGCTCACCGGCGAGCGTCTCCGCGCGTAGCGGGGCATGGGCCGGGCACGGACAGGCGAGAATCTCCAGCAGGAGTGGATCGAGACTCAACGGTCGGTCTCCCTTCCGGGACGGATGCGGGTGAGGACCTCGTCCCGCACCCGGGACATCGTGACATGGTCGGGGGCCTCCACGTTCAGGCGCAGCAGCGGCTCGGTGTTGGACGGACGAAGGTTGAACCAGACACCGCCCCCGAGCGAGACGGTCAGCCCGTCGAGATGGTCGATACCGGTCGCGAGGCCCACATACGCCTTCTCGATCTCGGCCATGGTAACTCCGGCGTCCGCGACCACAGAGTTGATCTCACCGGAGAGCGCGTACGGGGCATAGCCATCAAGAAGGCGCGACAGCGGCTGGTCCTGCTCGCCGAGCGCGGCCAGGACGTGCATCGCGGCGAGCATCCCGGAGTCGGCCCGCCAGAAATCCCGGAAGTAGAAGTGGCCGGAGTGCTCGCCGCCGAAGACCGCGCCGGTGCGGGCCATCTCCGCCTTGATGAACGAATGACCGACACGGGTGCGCAGCGGGACGCCACCAAGCCTGGAGACGAGCTCGGGCACGGCATTACTGACGATCACGTTGTGGATGATCGTGGCCCCCGGTTCCCGGGCGAGTTCCCGCTCAGCGACCAGCGCGGTGATGGTGGACGGTGAGACGCCCTCGGCGCGCTCGTCGACGACGAAACAGCGGTCCGCGTCGCCATCGAAAGCGAGCCCGATGTCAGCGCCGGTGGCGCGGACCGCGGCCTGTAGGTCACGCAGGTTCGCTGGCTCGATCGGGTTGGCCTCGTGATGGGGAAACGACCCGTCCAGCTCGAAGTACAGTGGGTGGACCGTCAACGGCAGGCCGTCGAACACGGCCGGGACGGTGAGGCCGCCCATACCGTTACCCGCGTCCACCACGAGCCGCAGGGGCCGGATCGCGGACAGGTCGACCAGGGTACGCAGGTGCTCGGCGTAGGCCGCCAGCAGATCCCGGTGCGTGATCGCGCCACGCGGCCCGGTGAACGCCGGGACCCCCGCCTCGACCAGTGCCCGGATGTCACCGAGACCACTGTCCACCCCGATCGGAGCCGCACCGGCCCGGCACAGCTTGATGCCGTTGTATGTGGCCGGGTTGTGGGAGGCGGTGAACATCGCTCCCGGGATGTCCAGCGAACCGGCGGCGAAATAGAGCAGGTCGGTCGAGCCAAGCCCGATCATGATGACGTCCGCGCCCTGGCCCGCGGCGCCGTCGGCGAACGCCTCCGACAACGGGACCGACGAGCCGCGCATGTCACGCGCGACAACGACCCGCGGGGCCGCGAGCACGCGCACGAACGCGGCGCCAACCGCGCGAGCGATGTCCGCGTCCAGCTCCGACGGCACAATCCCCCGCACATCATATGCCTTGAAGATCCGCGATAGATCGCGCACCCTTCCGCCCTTCCCCCGGTTGACCGGCAGATACGCGATCATCACTCCGCTCGCGCGCCCGCGGCACAAGGAACGCTGGCCAACACTGGTACTGGTACCAACGCCGATGACCCTACCGACGCCGGGTCCACTCCGGCTGCACTGGCCACGACGCGCGGCGAGCCGTCAGGACGGCCCGCCCCAGCGGATATGCCCGCCGGACGGGCGCCAGGGCGGCCTCAGCTCGGTCGGGGCAGCACCCGCAGATGACCGCGTCGACCTGCGGGTGTGGACGGATCGGGCGGATCCTCGCGGCCTGCTGGTCGGCTCACCTCACGAACCGCGTCCGCGAGCGCCTCAAGATCATCAGAGGCTGCACTGTGCCTGGGCTCACCCTCGATCCGCACGACCGCCCAACCAAGTGGCACAGTGAGGCGGTCGGCATGCGTTCCACACAGGTCGTAGGAATGCGGCTCGACGTATGGGGAGAGTGGCCCGAGGACGGCCGTCGACTCGGCGTAGGCGTACGTGAGCGTGGCGACCGCGGCCGCTGAACATGCCGAGCGGGAGCAGCGCCGAGGCTTCACGTTCCGGACGGTAGCCCCCGGAACGGGCGACGGCCACCACCACCCGCCGTGTCGCAGCCAGCCGCGGAGCCATGGTAAGCAGTCAACGACGCTCCGTACCTACCAGCTGAACCGACGGACACACCTGGATACGTCAGAGTAACCGAGGGGAAATTCACCCGATGGATCCGGAGGGCGTCGGTACGGTTGCCGCTCGCGAGCCGTACGCTCACGCCATGGCGGACAACGCCTCTCCCGGCGCATCCTGGGGAACCCCCGGGCCGGACTTCCCGGCCGCTCAGCCTCCCATCCCGGTATCGCGTCGCCGGGACCGGCGCGGGCGCGGTCTGCGCGGTGCGCTCCTCCCCCCGGAGGTCCCCGCCTACCGCAGCCGTGGGGAACGCTTCGACGACCTCGTCCTCGATGCCGTGGAGCACCTCGAGCACCGCTGGTCCGCCGAACTGTCGGACGTCGAGTTCGCGGTCGAGGACGTTCCGCCCCTGCCCGCTGTCCTCGGCCCGGACGAACCCGTGCCGCTGGCGCACCATCAGCCGCCCGCCGGCCGGGGACGCTCCGCGACGCCGCACCGAATCATCATCTATCGCCGGCCGCTGGAAGCCCGCGCGATGGACACCGACGACCTCGCCGAACTCATCCTGGACGTTCTCATTCACAAGGTCGCGGACATGCTCGGCGTGGAACCGGAGGTCATCGACCCGGAAGGCCACGGCTGGCACGAAGACGAATAAGAGCGCCCGGCAACAGGGGCGTGGATCAAGGAGCGAAGTTGAGGTGCGTGCCCCAACACCGCGACGCCGCGTCCCTGTTGCCGGTCGCTCTCACTCTCGCCCGCGGGTTGTCCCCAGGCATGTGACGGACGCGGTATGCCGGTTTCCCGACCAGGCCAGGACACCACAGACACCACA
>NZ_CAKJTP010000017.1:44250-53960 GCF_917627335.1 Protofrankia sp. CiT1
CCTTCCGCTCGCTCGGGGCTTGCGCCAGCCGGCTGAGCAGCCGCGCGGCCGTGCCCGCATGCCCTCCGGACCGCATGCCCTGAGCAGCGCGCAAGCGCCCTGAGCAGTTCACCAGAAGGAGGACGGACAACAGTGACCGCCGGGACGCCCGACCGGATTCTGCGGCTGTTCGGGCGGGTGCGCACCTACGACTGGGGCTCGCCCAGCGCCATCTACGACCTGCTCGGTGAGACGCCCACCGGCGAACCAGCCGCGGAGCTGTGGCTTGGCACCCATCCAGGCGCCCCGTCCGAGGTCGAGACCGCCAACGGGCGGCGGCCAGCCGCCGATGTCGCCGGCCCGCTGCCTTTCCTGCTGAAGGTTCTCGCCGCGGAGAAGGCTCTCTCGTTGCAGGTCCACCCGGACACGACACGGGCGCAGACCGGCTTTGACGACGAGGAACGGTCCGGCGTACCGCGCGATGCCGCCCAGCGGCGGTACCGGGACCGCAATCACAAACCCGAACTGATCGTCGCGCTCACGCCTTTCCGCGCGCTGGCCGGCGTCCGTGACCCGCAGCGGACCCTCGCCGTTGTGCATGGCCTGGGTTATCCGCCGCTCGAGGCCGCGTTCGCGCCGCTTGAGCGGGATCCGGCCGCGGGCGCCGCGACGGTCCTGCGCACGCTGCTGACGATGCCCGCCGACCAGGCACACGGTTTTGCCCGCGGTCTGGCCGAGGCGGCCGCGATGCTCGAACCACCGGCGGCACCGGCGGCACCGGCGGTGGCGTCCGCCGCCGACCTGGTGCGCCGGCTTGCCGCGACGCACCCCGGCGATGTGGGAATCGCCGCGGCGCTGCTGCTCAACGACATATCACTGCGGCCTGGCGAGGCGCTGTTCCAGCCCGCACGCCTGCTGCACGCCTATGTCCACGGCGTCGGCATCGAGATCATGGCTACGTCGGACAACGTGCTGCGCGGCGGCCTGACACCGAAACACATCGACGTCGACGAGCTGCTGGATGTCCTTGACCCCACGCCGGCCCCGGCCCCGGTGCTCATCCCCCGGACGACACTGGCGACGACTGGGATCACCGTGCGTACCTGGGATGTTCCTGTTGACGACTTCCTGCTGGCTGAGGCGATCTGCGACCTGCCGGCCGGTGCCCCACCAGGCGGTGACGGCGTGACGGTCACGCGTCCGGCCATCCTGCTGGTCACCGACGGCACCGTCGAGGTAGGCGGCACGGGCACGGGCACCATCAGGCTTCACCGCGGCCAGGCGGCCCTGCTCGCCCCGGGATCATCGGAGTCGACACGGCTCAGGCTCACCGGTGTGGGCCGGGTGTTCCTCGCCTCACCTGGATAAGAGCGACCGGCAATAGGGGCGTGGATCAAGGAGCGGGGCTGGGGTGTGTGCATCGCGAGGCGGAGGAGGGAGTCACCCTGGTGTTGGGTGGCGACCGACGACAACGCGGCCGGGCGGGATGCGGGGAGCCACGAGCCGGACAGTCCTATCCTCGGGCGCTCCAACGCGCGTCGCCCCGCGTCCGGCCCGGTCAACGCTGACACCGACCGTGCCGGCCGGCCGGGGCCGCCAGCCGGGCCGCAGCCACCGGGATCCGCCGGCTGGCGCCGTGCCCACCCGCGAGGCCCTCGGCTGGTGGTGACGTGCCCGTTGGGCACGATCGGGCGTTCACCGTGCGGTGAACGCCTGCCCGCCGGCCTTCCCCTCGCGACGGTCAGACCGCTCGGCGGCGCAGCCTGCGCCGTTCACGCTCGGACATGCCGCCCCAGATCCCGAACCGCTCATCCTTGTCGAGCGCGTACTCCAGGCACTCGCTCCTGACCTCGCAGCCCGAGCAGATGCGCTTGGCCTCGCGGGTCGAGCCGCCCTTCTCCGGAAAGAACGCCTCCGGATCGGTCTGGGCGCACAGCGCGCGCTCCTGCCACTCCGGTGGGTCGGCGAGGATGTCGTCCATATCGAGTTCGATGATGTTGGCCGAATCATGATCGTAATGTTCGGTGGCTGTCTCATCGGGATGCGCCGATCCGGCAGGCTCACCGTCGGGGCCAGCATCAAGATCAAATTTGACGGTAACCAGCTCTCCGCCACCGTGGTGGCCGGGGTCAGACTGCCTCGGCCATCGGTCAACAGCCATCCCGGCGGACAGCGCGGCGCGGGGTCGGTGCGTTTCAGCGAGAACGATGCGGACGCCCGCGTCGGTGCGTTCCATGTGGACTCCTCCAGACCCGTCGCGGTGCGGTCGGCCACCCCCCGGGCGCCGGCGCGCAGGTGACTGGTGTCCACACCGGCCGGGCGAGTGCTTTATCGCACTTTCCCCACCGGCGGGGGAAATGACACGCCGGTAATTACACGCGCCGAACTCAGCGACGTCAACCCCACCAGCGCAACATCTTCTACAACCAGCGATCAGACAATAGCTCACGGTAGCAAGATGCCGTTACAGAGGGTCCCCCTTCGCCGCCCTGAGCAACACACGTCAACCCCTCGCACCCCCCGACCAGGCCATCTTACCGTCCGAAATTGCATGAGTCCGTCATGAATTGTCCTGCTCATGACATCTCCTCTCATCCACCTGACATCCGTGGACACCGTGCTTCCGAGACGTCGACGGCACGCTGGGACAACCAGCGCTCGCAACCGGCATCAACGGCCCTGGCGGCGCGCGGGCGTCGATCGCGATGGGGACCCGGCCCGAGGCCGCAGCCCGGCCGGCATCCAGAACACGGGCCCCGGGTGGATGACGATCCTTGGGGACCATTGTCCGGCCGGGCAGACGATCAAATCACCGGGACGGCGAGATCGGGACCGAGGACCCGTCAGGAGATGATCGGAAGGACCCTGCGCGCACCGCCGACAGACCCGGCCGCGGCATCCGGGCGGGCCGCGGCGAACCGCTCCGCGCCGACGGCTCCGTAGGTCGTGGTGCGCTGGCGGGCGGGCCGGCCCGCGCCGGCCGCCATGGCCTCCAGCTCGGCGATGGATCGGGCCGACCCGTGCTGGGAGCCCGCCATGCGGCTGATGGTCTCCTCCATGAGGGTCCCACCGACATCGTTGACACCACCGCGAAGGACCTGATGGCAGCCGTCCACGCCGAGTTTCACCCACGAGCACTGGATGTTGTCGATCGCGCCGTGCAGCAACAGCCGGGCCATCGCGTGTACCGCCCGGTTCTCCTCAACGGTGGGGCCGGGCCGGGCCACGCCAGCCAGATAGATCGGCGAGCTGTGATGGACGAACGGCAGCGCCACGAACTCGGTGAACCCTCCGGTACGCTCCTGGATGCGCCGCAGCAGCCGCAGATGGGCCAGCCAGTGGGCCGGCGTGTCGACATGCCCGTACATCATCGTGGCGGACGACGGCAGACCGATCTCGTGCGCGGTTGTGATGATCTCCACCCAGCTCGCGGCCGGCAGTTTGCCCTTGGTCAGCACCCATCGCACGTCATCATCGAGGATCTCCGCGGCCGTCCCGGGAATCGAGTCGACACCCGCCTCACGAGCGGCGGTCAGCCAGTCACGGATGGACAGGCCTGTCCGGGTGACGCCGTTGACGACCTCCATCGGCGAGTAGGCATGCAGGTGGACGGCTGGCACCCGACTCTTGATCTCGCGTGCCAGCTCAAAGTACGCGTTCCCGGGCAGGTCCGGGTGTATGCCGCCCTGCATGCAGATCTCGGTCGCGCCGGCCGCCCACGCCTGTTCGGCACGGGCGCCGACCTCCTGCCGGGAGAGGGTGTAGGCGTCGGCGTCGTTGCGCCGCTGCGCGAACGCACAGAACCGGCACCCCGTATAGCAGACATTCGTGAAATTGATATTCCGGTTGACGACGTAGGTGACGTCGTCCCCGACCGTGTCCCGGCGCAGGTCGTCCGCGAGCCCGCAGAGCTCCGCCAGTGCCGCGCCCGAGGCGTCGAACAGCACCAGGGCATCCGCGTCGCTGATCCCCGCCGGGTCCCGGGTGGCGCGGCGCAGGGCGGCCCGCTCCGCGCCGTCGAGGCGCACCAGCGGCACGCGCGCACGCGACCCCGTGCCGACGACCCCGTCAGCACCTGTACCGGCCGCGCTGACCCGCGCACGCAGGACGTCCCAGTCGCCGTACACGGAGACGAAATCCGCTCTGCGGTCGGCCTGGCGGCCGGTGACGTCAATGGCGGCGTGCAGATCGACCCGGCCGCTGTTCGCGAGGCCACCGTCGGGCTCCTGCCATGGCCGCCCCACCGCGGTGGCCGCGGAGCGCAGCAGGCCGTCCGGACCGGCCAGGGCGTCGACGTGGGATCGCAGCCGCGGGTCCAGCCACGGTTCACCGAGATAGGGCGGATAGACGGTCAGCCTCGGCCGCAGCGTGAAGCCCGCCGCCCGCGTGAGCGCGGCCAGCGTCTCCACCGCCGGCCAGGGGCGTTCGGGGTTGACGTGGTCCGGGGTGACCGGGGACACCCCACCCCAGTCGTCGATGCCCGCGGCAAGCAGAAGCGCGCATTCGCCGGCATCGACCAGGTTCGGCGGCGCCTGCAACCGGACTGACGGCCCGAGAACGAGCCGGGCGACCGCGACCGCGGCCGCCAGCTCCGCCGCGCCGACGTCCGGCTCGCCACACATCGCCGTGCCGTCCTTGGCCCGGAAGTTCTGCACGATCACTTCCTGGACACCGCCGTAACGCCGCGCCACCTCCCGGATCGCGAACAGGGTCTCGGCCCGTTCCAACCGGGTCTCGCCGATCCCCAGCAGCAGGCCGGTGGTGAACGGGACAGCCAGGCGACCGGCGTCCTCCAGCACCCGCAACCGGCGCGCCGGCTCCTTGTCGGGCGAGCCGTGGTGCGGGCCGCCTGGGTCAGACCACAGCCTGGCCGCGGTCGTCTCCAGCATCATCCCCATGGACGGGGCGACCGGCTTGAGCCGGGCCAGCTCCTCCCACGACAGCACGCCCGGGTTCAGGTGCGGCAGCAGCCCGGTCTCCTCCAGAACGGCGATGGCCGCCGCCCGCAGATACCCGGTGGTCGAGTCGTAGCCGTGCGCATCCAGCCATTCGCGCGCGGCGGGCCAGCGATCCTCCGGGCGGTCCCCCAGGGTGAACAACGCCTCCGCGCATCCTGCCGCCGCGCCCTGGCGGGCGATGTCGACGACCTCGTCGAGATTCAGGTAGGGCGCGGGCAACCGCCGCGGGACGGTCGCGAAGGTGCAGTAATGGCACCTGTCCCGGCACAGCCTGGTCAACGGGATGAACACCTTCGGCGAATAGGTGATCGTGTCCGGCCGGCCGGCCGAGCGCAGTCCGGCGGCACGGACCCGCGCGGCCGACCCGGACAGATCAACAAGATCGTCTCCACGGGCGGCCATCAGGACAGCCGCCTCCACCGCATCGAGGAGCGCGCCGTCGCGGGCCCGCCGCAGCGCGCGCCGTAGTGCCGCGGCACCGGGCGCCACCGGTACGGCGGTCGGCACCGGCCGCGCGCCGATGCCGACCGAACCGTCGGCGGGCTTCCCTGCTCTCGTCATCCGCTCACCCGAACCCCAATGGTCATCTAGCAATCAGCACCGCCAGGAGCGTCCGCCGGCCCACGCCCCAGAGCGCGTCCCTTCTCCGCCGCACGAGCCAGCTCTCCGCCGCACGAGCCAGCCGCCGGGATCACCGCCCAACGATCGGCGACCGAACGACCTGCCCGCGGTCGCCGCCAGGTCGGCCGATCATCCCGACCGGCCCGGACACGACGGACTGACGCTGCGGAACCGACCAACGACACCGAGGGTGTGGTACATCCGGCAGCGGGCCGCGAGCTGGTCGCAGCGCTCCGCGGCGGCGTCGCGCTGTGTCGGCGAACGACCTGCCCACTGGCGCAGCTGAGACCGCCGGGCAGCCTCCACCTGCGGGTGGCGCGCGCCAGCCAGGGCCCGGGCCAGGGTGGCGGTGAGGGCGTCGAGAGTGTGCCTCATCGCGATCGGCGGCCTCTTCGTGATCTCAGGCATGGACCGTCCTTCCGCTGTTCCAGCGCTGGGTGCGAGATGTTCGCAGCCGCGGCGGGCAGCAGGCCGGACGTGCAGGTCGCCTGGCAGACCACCCGCTGCTCCAGTGCGCTGGTCCGCTACGCGGATCGGCGCATGCCATCAGTCTCACCACGCTCTCGAAGCAAAATCAAGAGATAGAACTCAAAAAGATCATCAGCTGCTTTCGGTGAAAGCAGCTGATGAACATTCCGATTCGGGATCGCGCACCCGACGCATCCACCGTCGATCCACCGCCGCGGGCCGAGGCCATCCGATGGCATCCATCGAGCACCTCGCGGCGGGGCCTGATGGCCCACTGGCAGCGCGGAAAAATATGATCATGCCGGCTTCGGCCCCGGTCAATGTGACCGGACGGCCCGGCGTCCCGCGACCCGCGGGACGCCGGGCCGTTAAACTGATCAGGTGCCGCGTAACCGCCAGGAGGTTCCGCGCGAGGAGCGGATTGACGCGCTGCTGGCCGTCGCTGAACAGCAGTTCCTCGCCCGGGGCTTCGCCGCCACATCCATTGCCGAAATCGCGCGAGCCGCGGGCATCGAGCCAGGGTCCGTCTACTGGTACTTCCGATCAAAAGACCATGCGTTCGCCGCGGTTCTCAACCGGCTCCTCGACGGTGAGGTCGACCGGATCGACACGTTCGCCGGTGATCCGGCCCAGAAGCTGTTCGCCGCCCTCGACTCGGTCGAACGCCGGCGGTCCCTGCACCCATGTGTGGCCGAGCGAGCACCACACTCACCCACAGTCATGGAGTACCACGAACGCCTGCATGCCTGGCTCCACGACCTGGCCCTGGCGACAGTCGCGGACCGGGTGACCGAGCCCGATCGGGAAATCGCCGCGGACGCGGTCGTGGCCACCATCGAGGGCGGCCTGGCCAACCCGGCTCCCGCACGGCCGACCAGCAGCCTCGTACGCTATCTGCTTGCGTCGTTCACAACCCGCCAGCCGCAGGCGCGGGCGGGCACGGCCCTCTCCCCCTGAGACATCCGACCACGGCGGGTGCCGTCGAGGAAGCTCGTCCCGCCGGGGCTACGGTCAGGACACCGCGTGGACGGGAGCGACCGGTGACAGGACGGCGGGACGTGGGTATCGGATGAAGATCACAACTCTTGCGGGTGGCATCGGCGCAGCCCGCTTCCTGACCGGGGTGAAGGCTGTGTTGCCGGATGCCGAAATCACGGTGATCGGCAATACCGGCGACGACATCACCCTGCACGGCCTGCGGATCTGTCCTGATCTCGACACCGTCATGTACACGCTCGGCGGCGGCGTCTCCCCCGAGCGTGGCTGGGGCCGCCATGGCGAGACATTCACTGTGGCCGAGGAGCTGGCGGCCTACGGGGCAGGTCCCACCTGGTTCGGGCTCGGCGACCGCGACCTCGCCACGCATCTCGTGCGCACCCAGATGCTCGCCGCCGGCTACCCGCTCACCGACGTCACAGCCGCGCTCTGCGACCGGTGGAAACCCGGGGTATGCCTGCTGCCGATGAGCGATGAACGGGTCGAGACGCACGTCGTCGTGATGACCGACGCAGGCCGCCGGGCCGTGCATTTTCAGGAGTGGTGGCTGCGGATGCGTGCCGCCACACCAGCCATAGAGATCGTTTCGATAGGCGCCGAGGCCGCGCGACCCGCGCCCGGCGTGCTCGACGCGCTTGCCAACGCCGATGTCGTGCTCCTCCCGCCGTCGAATCCGGTGGTGTCCATCGGGTCGATCCTCGCCGTGCCCGGGATACGCGCGGCGCTGGCACAGACGCCCGCTCCAGTCGTGGGCGTGTCGCCGATCATCGGCGGCGCGCCCGTCCGCGGCATGGCGGACGCCTGCCTCACCGCGATCGGTGTGGCGACCAGTGCGGGCGCGGTAGGCACCCACTACGGTGCCCGTCGCCACACCGCCCAGCGCGGCACAACCACTGACAGCACACCGACTGACAGCACGACCGCTGACAGCACGACCGTCCGCGACCCGGTTACCCGGGACGGAATTCTCGATGGCTGGCTGGTTGACACCGCCGACACCGGTACCGAGGTGCCCGGAGTCACCGTGCGGGCCCGGCCGCTGCTGATGACCGACGTCGCGGCGACCGCCGAGATCGTGCGCGCGGCCCTGGAACTCGCCGGTGTCTGACACCCTGGAGATCATCGCCATATCGGGCATCGGCGAGGTGCGCACCGGTGACGACCTCGCCGCGCTCATCGTGACCGCGCTGGCCACCGGTGGCCTCCAGCCGCGCGACGGCGATGTCCTCGTCGTCACCTCAAAAATCGTCTCCAAGGCGGAAGGACGGCTGCTGCGCGTCGACGGCGACCGGGAGACGGCCCGGCTGGCCGCCGTCGAGGCCGAGACCGTCCGCGAGGTGGCCCGGCGCGGGCCGACCCGAATCGTGGAGACCCGGCAGGGATTCGTCATCGCCAGCGCCGGGGTGGACGCGTCCAATGTGATCAAAAACGAGATAGCCCTGCTGCCGGTCGACGCGGACGCAAGCGCTCGGGCGCTGGCGGCCGGGCTGCGCGACCGCCTGGGCGTACGGGTCGCTGTCATCATCAGCGACACCGCCGGCCGGCCGTGGCGGGCCGGCCTGACCGACCACGCGATCGGCGTCGCGGGCATGGCCGCGCTGCGCAGCCATATCGGCGATGTCGACCCGTACGGCAACGAACTGGGCATGACCGAGATCGCCGAAGCGGACGAGCTGGCCGCCGCCGCCGACCTGGTCAAGGGGAAACTGACCGGCGTGCCGGTGGCGCTGGTGCGCGGGCTGCGCCCGCTCGCCGACGACGGCCGAGGGGCCCGGGCGCTGGTACGCCCCGCGGCCGAGGACATGTTCCGGCTCGGCACCGCTGAAGCCCAACGGGCTGCGGTCACCGCCCGGCGGACCATCCGGGAGTTCAGCGACCGGCCGGTGGATCCGGCCGCCATCGAGCGTGCCTTCGCGGCGGCGCTGACGGCACCCGCGCCGCACCACACCACACCGTGGCGGTTCGTGGTCGTGACCGAAGCCCGCGACCAGCTGCTCGACGCGATGGCCACGGCGTGGGCAGCGGACCTGGTCGCCGACGGCTTCGGCGAGGCGGCGGTCGCGCGCCGGCTCGCCCGTGGGAACGTGCTGCGCCGGGCACCCGTGCTCGTCGTCCCCTGCCTGGCCGCCGACGGCGCCCACGCCTACCCGGATGGCCGGCGGGCCGCCGCCGAGGAGCGGATGTTCCTGGTCGCGATGGGGGCCGGCGTGCAGAACATGCTGATCTGCCTGGCCGCGGACGGCCTGGGATCATGCTGGGTGTCGAGCACCTTGTTCTGCCCGGAGGTGGTCCGCGCCGTCCTGCGGCTGCCGGATGAGTGGCAGCCCATGGGCGCCGTGGGCATCGGGCATCCGGCGCAGGCACCTGCTGACCGCCCGGCGCGGGATGTCGCGGCCTTCGTCGTCGCCCGGTAGAGCCGTCCGCGGTAGAGGCGTCCCTCGGGGAGGCTCGGACAGCATCCACGCAGAACCAGGCCAAAGCGAGCCTGGTTGTGTCGGCCCTCGTACCTGCCCTTATCACGCCCGGTGACGGATCCCGGCCGGTAGCGGCGCGGGCGCTGACCGGGGGCGGTGCCTGATGGCCGCGGATGGCGCCGCCGTGATGGACGCTCCGGCTGGGGTGCGGCCGGCGGCAGGAAGTGACGTGGCGGTCACCATCATCAGGGCCACCCATCGGCAATACACGCGG